>CAZVCQ010000661.1:0-1501 GCA_964626085.1 uncultured bacterium | reverse complement strand
CTCCCCAGCAACCCATGATCGTATCCCGCTTGTAGTCGTGGAAGGACAGGTCCATGTCCCTGACTGCTCTGATAGCCTCTGAGAAAAAGGACTCCTCGTGTGCAACCAATGTGATCGTGTCGAGCCATCCGCCCGTCATGCACATCCCCGTCATTTCCCTCCCCATCATGTAGTTCATGATCTTCGTAACTTGGCGGGTCAGGTCGCTATCACCACCGGCGCTCGATTGTGGTGACAGCCGCGCAATCCCGACCTCGGGGTAGTTGTCGCAAAAGTCCGGAAGGCCATAGGTCAAATCTGAATACCAGTAATCGCTGAATGGAACGCTATCGCACCATTCGGGCCTCGAATAGTCAGCTTTTGGCGGAATCTGGTCGAACTCCCCAACTAGAAATACCCAACGCAGGACCGAATCCTCCTGAACATACCGAGCGATGATTGTGTCCTTAATGTCTGCAGTGTCCATGCCTCCCGTACCGCCTCCTACGCGGATAAGCTCGGTGCTATCTCCGAGCATGCTCATCGTATCACGAAGGCCATTCAGGGCTGAGTTACCAGCGTACGCATCGTAGCAGAACATCAGGCACTTTGTGCCGGGCGCGTCGATTGAGGGAGTCGTAAACCTGAGATTATCGTAGTTCTGGATCAGACGCCGGTACATCGGCTGCATCCAGCTTGCGACCCTCCTCGGATAACTACCGCCACTGAAATTGACTCTGAACGTGATCCGAGACGTGACAATGACTTCGTGCTGAGCAGGACGAACCACGACCGGATAGACATGAACGTTGACCACGTCCAAGTCGCGCCAGGTGGCAAGCGAGGGACTGCTCAGCCTGCTGGACGGATACTCGACGTCACTTGCGTAGAAGGAATTGTCGACTACTAAAGGCCCCGCCTGCTCACCCGACTTCAACGGGGGCTGCACCGGGAATACTCTCGCAACGTGGAGCGTCTCCGTCTGAATGTTCAGGATACTGAACGTGACAGTCGAACCGGTTGGTCTGGCCAGGAGCACCGGGATAGAAGGCACTTCAGCCTTGCCGACGCCGAACCCGGTTGGTACGGCTCCAGGGATGGTCAGCTTCGTGTATTGCGCGCCGTTGATGGCCACCGATTCGGTCTGGATGCCCGGGATTTCGATTGTGACGGTGGCGCCGGATGCACTTGCTGCACGAACCGACACTTTCGCCGGTCCCGTGCCTTTGCCGACTTGTATCCACGCAGCCGTAGGGGAATTGGTTTGTGCGTATGCGTTGCTCGCGCCGGCTGCAATGAGCATGACCAGCGAGACAATGGTGATGGCAGCACTTCGCGCGCTGCCTCTATTCTGCGGACGCGAACGGCCTATCATAGTTCCTCCTCTTACGTAGCTTCGGCCGGCCGGTCCCATGCTGAAGTAGTGTCGAGAAGATTGCGGCAGCGAGAACGGAGCGCTCCGCCAATCTCGACGTCCCTGTTACGGCAATTCTAGGCCTCGCCAGTCGGGTGTCAAGCAGAA
>CAZVCQ010000660.1:0-1507 GCA_964626085.1 uncultured bacterium | reverse complement strand
CGGCGTCTTCCGAAGACTTGACCTCGATGCCGGCTTTGGCAACCCACTTCTTCAGGGGGTCGAGCTTGCGGCCACCGAAGGCCTCGGAGTAGTCTATCGACTCGGAGAAAAAGAGCTTCCACTGCTCGAAGAGCTTCGTGACGATGCCGTCCTTGTCGGCCAGTCCGGAGTCGAGCGCGGAGCAGAATGCGGCCAGGATTTCCCGCGTGTGCGGCTGGTCAATCGAGAAGTCACGATTCAGGTTCTCGGACGTGAGCGCAGGCCCGGACGAGAGCCCGGCCAGCCAGCCGAGCATTCGACCCAGGCTTTGTTCGTTGACCGCGAACGGGCCGGAGTCGGTGAGCTTGCCGGCCAGATAGCGGCAGAAGATGATGTAGCAGCCGTCGAACACGACCCCGGCGAGGCGCTGGTCCTTGCGCTTCTCTTTGACCGCCAGGTCGCGGATGTAGCCGTGCAGTTGGTCTACCGCGCTGCGGGTGGCGAGGTCGAAGTTGGCGGAGAGCGTGCCGGGGCGCTTGTACTCGATGGTGAATCGGCTGAAGACCGCGTCGGCTGTGCCTGACGCAAGCGAGAACTCGGCGTGGGCAAGCGGCGGGATGCCGGCCTCAACACAGAACCCGTCGAACAGCGGCTCAACGGCGTGGCGGAGGTCGGCTTCGTTCGGCTTGTTGGGTAGGACGCTCTGGAGCTTCTTTGCGACTTTCTTGGCCCAGTTACGGACTAGGATGTCGCGGGCCGCGTTAGATGCAGCTGGGGGCGTACCCATGCGGCTAGAGGATAGGCTTCAGCCGCGCCAAGTCAAGCGAGCATCAGACAGGAGTGAACGCGGCGAGGCGGACGAATGAAAAGGGGAGGCGTGAGCCTCCCCTTTCTGTGGCTTTCGGTCAGCCGCTACTGCTGTCCGAGGATGACGAACTCAACCCGGCGGTTGAGCGCGCGGCCCTCGGCTGTTCCATTGTCGGCAACCGGTCTGGCTTCGCCGTAGCCCTTGGCGACCAGGCGCTTCGCATCGATGCCGAAGTTCTGAACCAGGTAGTTCACAACCGAGTAGGCACGCTGATCGGACAACGTGAGGTTGTACGAGTCCGAGCCCTGGCTGTCGGTGTGGCCCTGGATTTCGACCCGGATGGTCGGGTTGTCCTTGAGCATCTTGGCCGCATCTTCGAGGGCCGGGCGCGACTCAGGCTTGATGGTCGCCTTGGCGGTGTTGAAGTAGATGCCGCGAAGCGTGATGGACATGCCTTCCTTGACCAGCTGGAAGTCCCTGACCATCGGCTTGCCCTTCTCGATGATGAGCGCCGCGGTCTGCTTCACGTAGTCCTTCGACTCGACCACGACCGTGTAGGAGCCGGGCATCAACTGGGCTTTGTATACGCCGGTCGCCGGTTCGGTATTGGACACGGCGTTGTTGAACGTGACCGTGGCCGACAGCGGCGCATCGGTCTTCTTGTCGGAGACCCTGCCGGTAACGGCGACTGCGGTCGCGGTCGGCGCGAGTTTGAATGTC
>CAZVCQ010000659.1:0-1508 GCA_964626085.1 uncultured bacterium | reverse complement strand
GCTCGGCCTGCACGTCGGCCGCCACCGGGTCATGATCCGGGAACTCCTTGCCGTCGGTGCGAAAATGGAGCACCCACGCCACGGTGTTGCCGCTCATGACCAGGTCGCGGCCGACGTGCAGGCCGAGCGGAAGACACTTACGCCGAACACCGACCTGTCGCGCTGGCGCTCGAAGTACAGCCACATGCTGGTTTCGGCACGTCGGGACCGGGCGCCGGTCGTTCGCTTCGGCTACGGCACTTCCGAGTACTACGCGATAGCGGCCAAGGCGCAGTCGCGCGCGCAGCAGACACTTGGGCCGGACGTCCGGTTGTCACGCATCTACTTCGTCAGCCCTTCGACCTATCTTGAGTTCACGAACCCGGCGGGCCGAAGCACGGTGATGAGCGAGCACTTTGAGCGGACCTGGGATTCGCGCGACGCGTTCGCCGGGTACGTGGCGGAGGCGCGGGCGGCACTGCGCGAGCAGTATCCCGGCGAGGAAGAGGCGGCCGCGAAGTACCAGACCGGCCGGTGGGACCATGCGCTCGACCCCAGTTTGGGCGACAAGGGTGAGGTCTACGTTCCGGACTACGGGCAGGCGCCGTTCTATGACTGGAGCTACGGGTGCACGCCCACCTCGGGCGCCATGGTGTGCGGTTACGTGGACCGTTTCCAGAACTCGGGCCGGCTGGTAGACTACTTCTACCAGCGCTGGGACGGAGTCGAGGGCGAGAACGACTGGCAGATTCCGAACGTCCAGCGCGAGTGCGCCGTCCAGATGCACACCGACACGACCAATGGCGGGACCAGCTTCTTCAGCATCTCCAATGGTCTGTTTCAGGTCGGATACAGCAACGGCTACACCGCCTGGTCGGTGACCAACACGACTGGCCGTTCCAGCAATGACTGGGCCTGGTCAACCATCACATCCCAGATCGATGCCGGCCACGCGATGATCTGGTCGGCGAGCTGGGAGAGCCATTCGCTTGCCTGCTTCGGGTACCGGACCGAAGACAAGTTTGTCTACGTCCACAACACGTGGTGGACACCGGCCGAGTGGTGGACTCACTCGGGCGACGACGCGTCCCACGTGGCCGCCGTAACGCCGGACGCGGGTGATGCGCACAACATCCGGCTGACCTATCCCTTGGGCGACACCTTCTATAACTCGACCGGCCACGGCGAGGTGCTCTACCCCGGCGATACCTGCCGCGTGACCTGGGAGAGCGGCACGCCCGGCACCAGCGTGGATATCGAGTTGTCGACGGATGGAGGACGCAACTGGGGGACCCTGGCCGCGGGCGTGCCCGACAGCGGCGCGTGCTATTGGTACATCCCGTCGTCGACCCCTTCCTGTGACTCGGTGCGGATTCGGCTGAGCCAGTATGACGGCGCGACCCTGACCTCGGCCGACGGCTCGTTCGGCTGCTTCCGCCTGCTGCACGGGGCGCCGCTGCCGCCGCCGCAGACTGCCCCGCCCAACGGGTTGCCGATACGGTCGGACAGCCTGCCGGTCGTGCTCGCCG
>CAZVCQ010000658.1:0-1535 GCA_964626085.1 uncultured bacterium | reverse complement strand
CGTGAAGCCGCGACTCCGCGAGCCGATTCTGTCCGAAGCTGTCCATGCAGCGGGACTATAAGGCGTATCTCGAAGACATCATCGAAGCCGCGGCCGCGGCTCGTGAATTCGTCACGGGCATGGACAAGGACGATCTGGGTAGAGACCGGCGGACGCGCGACGCGGTCGTCCGGAACCTAGAGGTTATCGGTGAGGCAGCGAAGAAGCTGCCGGCCCAGATGAAACGTGACCACTCCGAGGTTGAATGGAAGAAGATAGCTGGCCTGCGGGACATTCTGGTTCATGATTACTTCGGCATCGACATGGACATCGTCTGGGACGTCGTGCAGAACAAGCTGCCGCTTCTCATCGAGCAGACCCGGCGCATCCTCGACGAATCAAAGTAGCGTCCAAGCCGTGCAGGACGCGGAGACCACGCGCGCTGCACTCGGTTTGAACAAGAAGAAACCATGAAGGCGATGGTCATTGCCCGCACCGGGCGGCTGGAAGATACACCCCTCGAACTCCGCGACGTGCCGCAACCGGCGCCGGCAGTGGGTGAGATACTCATCAAGGTCTCGGTCTGCGGAGTCTGTCACACCGAACTCGACGAAATCGAGGGCCGCACCCCGCCACCGAAGCTGCCGATGATTCCCGGACATCAGGTAGTAGGGACGGTTGTATCCGTTGATGCCGTGAAAACCGGGGACAGTCCCCTGGAGCGCCTGCGTCGGACGTGCCCAGGGCACCGCAGGAACGAGCGGCGCGGGACAGTCCCCGTTTTCCCGGGCGACCGGGTGGGCGTCGCCTGGATTTTCTCGGCCTGTGGCGAGTGCGAGTACTGCCGTAGTGGTCAGGAGAACCTCTGCCCCGAGTTCAAGGCTACGGGCCGGGACGCCAATGGCGGATATGCGGAATATATGACCGTCCCTTCGGCCTTCGCGTACCCGATACCAGACACGTTCGCTGACACCGAAGCTGCGCCGCTGCTGTGCGCGGGCGCAGTCGGCTACCGTTCTCTGCGTTTGGCCAATATCAAGGACGGGCAGTCTCTCGGCCTGACCGGCTTCGGTGCGTCTGGTCACCTGGTGCTGAAGACCGTGCGGCATCAGTATCCCGGGACACGTATCTACGTGTTCGCTCGCAGCAAGGAAGAGCAAGCCTTTGCCCACGAGTTGGGCGCGACGTGGGCCGGTGACACTAACGATAGGGCGCCCGAGTTCCTCGACGCCATCATTGACACCACCCCGGTCTGGAATACTGTTGTTGCAGCGCTCGGGAACCTGAAGCCCGGTGGCAGACTGGTCATCAACGCCATACGGAAGGAAGAAACGGACAAGCAGGTGCTGCTAGGGCTTGACTACGCGAAGCACCTGTGGATGGAGAAGGAAATCAAGAGCGTCGCCAATGTCACGCGCCGTGACGTAACCGAGTTCCTTGAACTAGCCGCGCGGATTCCCATCAGGCCTGAAGTGCAGGAATACCGGCTGGACGAGGCGAATCAGGCACTACTCGAACTCAAGCAGCGCAAGATACGCGGGGCGAAAGTACTCCGT
>CAZVCQ010000657.1:0-1536 GCA_964626085.1 uncultured bacterium | reverse complement strand
CACCGCCCCGGCCACGAGCCCGAGGAGCAGGATTGCCGGGTTGCTGCCGCCGATGGTGCGGGTCACGAGCGCGGCCGTGTACGCTCCGATGCCGTAGAACGCGGCGTGGCCCAGGGAAAACTGGCCGGTGTAGCCGTAGATGAGGTTGAGCCCCAGCCCGGAGATGGTGATGATTCCGGCCAGGCAGATTATCTGCTGCCAGTAGGGATTCAGGAGACCAGTGAGGATGAGAGCTTCGACCGTAACGAAGACGCCCAGCGCCGCGAGCAGCGCGATCACTCCGGCATTGCCTCGTTTTCCGCTCATAGCTCCAAAGCTCGAAACCCGAAGCACGAATGACGATTGAATACCGAAACTCGAATGAGCAATTCGGACTTCTCCTCCATTCGGGTTTCATTCGTCATTCGGACTTCGGGCTTCGTCATTTATCGGCTACACCTTCTCGCGGTTCGGCCTGCCCAGAATCCCGGCCGGGCGTACGAGCAGCACCAGTATCAGCACCCCGAACGCCACCGCATCCCGGAGGGTCGAGGAAATGTAGGCGGACGTGAACGTCTCGACCACGCCCATGATGAGCGAGCCGAGCATCGCTCCGGGAATCACGCCGATTCCGCCCAGCACCGCGGCTACGAATGCCTTCAGACCCGGCATCACGCCAATGAAGGGATTTATCTGGGGGTAGGCGATGCCGTACAGCACGCCGCCGGCGCCGGCCAGCGCCGAACCGACGCCGAACGTCACCGAGATGATCCAGTTCACGTTGACACCCATCAGCCGCGCGGTGCTATGGTCGTAGGAGACCGCCCGCATCGCCAGCCCGGTCCGGGTCTTGTTCACGAACAGGGTCAGCGCCACCATCAGGATGGTCGAAACCGCGAACACAATTATCTGGATGTTGCTGATAGAGACGCCGCCGACGTTGAACGAAGTCACGGCAAACGGCCTCGGGAATGCCCGGTAGTCCGGCCCGAACACGAATCTCAGGCTGGTGAAATACTCAAGAAAGAGCGATACGCCCATCGCGGTTATCAGGGCGGATATGCGGGGAGCGCTCCGCAGCGGGCGGTACGCGACGCGTTCGATGAACATGCCCAAGGCCCCGCACGCGACCATCGCGGCAACGATGGCGAACGGCCAGGGCAGCTTCCAGCTCGCCAGCGCATAGAAACCGACGTACGCTCCCACCATGAACACGTCCCCGTGCGCGAAGTTGATGAGCCGCACGATACCGTAGACCATCGTGTACCCGAGCGCCATCAGGGCGTAGACGAAACCGAGTTGCAGACCGTTGATCAGCTGCTGCAGGAAGTACGACACGGGCTTTCTAGAATCCTAAAACCGCCTCAGAAGTCAAGCCTCGCACATCCCACATCAGAGGCTACCACCCGGGCACAAAGACACAAGGAAGATTTGGACAAGGAATGTCCTTGTCTGCTTGGCGTTCTTGGCGTCTTGGCGGTTCAATATCGGATTCGTGGAATCTCCCTAAACCCGACATTGAGTCACAGGATCGACTGGATTTCGCGCCCGACGGCC
>CAZVCQ010000656.1:0-1541 GCA_964626085.1 uncultured bacterium | reverse complement strand
GCCGCAGGACCGGAGACCGGGGACGGGAAACCGACGGTCAAGATCGGGGTTGTCGGTCATCCGTACCTGCTGTTTGACTCAAGCCTGAGCCTGGATGTGCTGGACAAGATCAGGGAGGCAGGCGGGCGGCCGGCGGTGGTATTCCCGACCACAGCCGACGTAGCGAGCGAATCACGGCGGGGAGATGCTCTAAACTGGTACTACGAGCTCGAGCTGCTCGCCGCGGCACGCCGGCTGCTTGAAGTCGAGCAGGTAGACGGGCTGCTGCTCGTGGCCAGCTTCGCCTGCGGAACCGGAGCGGTAACGAACGAACTGATCCAGCGGGAGGCCGTTCACCGGCACGGTGTGCCGACGATACTGCTGCTGCTGGACGAGCACACCGGCGAGGCCGGGCTTGTTACCCGGGTAGAGTCCTTCGTCGATCTGCTGAGGATGAGGAAGCGGTGAAGATAGCGTTTCCTTACATGGGCACTGCTCCTATTGCGCTGCAAGGGCTGCTGCGCGCGCTCGGGGCGGAAGTCGTGTTGCCGCCGAAGCCGACTCGCGAGATTGTCGAACTGGGTGCCCGGCTGGCCCCGGAGATGATGTGCGTGCCATTCAAGCTGACGCTGGGCAACATGGTGCGCTGCCTCGAAGCCGGTGCCGACACCCTTGCCTATGTGACCGGTTCCTGGTCATGCCGGTTCGGCTATTACGGCCGGCTCCAGGCCCGGATCCTGCGCGATGAAGGGTTCCGGTTCCGGCTGCTGGAACTGCGCCACGACCGGATTCCGGAGATCGTCGATGAAATCCGCTCTCTGAACCGCGGACGAATGTCTGCCGCCGTGCTCAACGGACTGCGTGCTCTCCGCATCGGCTGGCTGAAATCAACCGCGGTCGACCAGGTCGAGACCGAGTTCCGGCGCACGATGCCGAATGCGGCCGACGTCGGCTCCTGCCGCCGGCTGTTGGATTCGCTGCTGGGTGAAGTACAGGAAGCTGAGGGTGCGGCGGCGATCGTGCGCGTCCGGGGATCGGCCCGAACAAGGTTTGCCGCACTACCGACGGACGGCAGGACGCGGATTCACCGAGTCAAGCTGGTCGGTGAGAGCTACTGCGTGGTTGAACCCTTCATCAACTTCGACATCATTGCCCGGATGGGGGAGATGGGGGTCTATGTAGACCCGTTCCTGACCGCGCACCGCTGGCTGGGATTCCATGGCTTCCGGTTGGGCAATGGCGAGGTGAAACGGATGCGCGCCCTGAGCGCGCCCTACTGGCGCTACTGCGTGGGCGGCGAGGACCAGAACTCGGTGGGGCAACTCCTGCTCGCCGCTCAGCAGGGGTTCGACGGCGTCATCCACGTGCATCCGTTCGGCTGCATGCCCGGCACGGTCGTCCAGCCGACCATGGCCAGAGCTGCGCGCGACACCGGTATCGCCTACCTCGCGCTTTCGCTCGACGAGCACTCAAGCGAAACCGGCGTCCTGACCCGGCTCGAGGCCTTCGTTTCGCTGATCGAGAAGCGACGACGGAGCCCTCCGGTTTGACAGCCGGAATCG
>CAZVCQ010000655.1:0-1559 GCA_964626085.1 uncultured bacterium | reverse complement strand
GCGAGGCCGTGGTCGCGGTCGAGGACAAGCGGTTCTACTCCCACTGGGGCATCGATATGGCGCGTATCCCCGGCCTGGCCCTGAGCATGGTGAAGCGCGCCGGCGGCATCAAGGGCACTTCAACCATCACCCAGCAGCTCGCCCGCTCGATGTTCCTGACCCCGGAGAAGAGCATCAGCCGCAAGGTAAAGGAGATGGCACTCGCGGTCGAACTGGAACGGCACTATTCGAAGTCCGAGATCCTCGAGCTGTACTTCAACCAGATATGGTTCGGCGGTTCGGTCTACGGCGTCGAAGCCGCGGCCGAGAAGTACTTCGGCAAGACCGCGGCCCGCCTGAACCCGGTTGAGTGCGCCACTATCGGCGCGATGCTCGCCAACCCGTCGGCCTACTCGCCCTACAACCATCCGGACCGCCTGCTCATCCGGCGCAACTTCTTCCTGACCAAGATGTTCCGGCTCGGTTGTCTGGCCCAGAAGGAGCTCGACTCCGGTCTCAAGCAGCCGCTTGTGGTCCTGCCCCCAGGTACCGGCGGCAACCTCGCCCCCTACTTCGTCGAGGAGGTCCGCCGCTATATGATGGACAAGTACGGAGCGGACTTTGTCTACAAGTCCGGCGCGGTCATCTACACGACGCTCGACCTGGACATGCAGCAGGCAGCGAATCTGGCGCTGCTCTCACACCTCCGCAAACTCGAAAAGGACTACAAACTCAGACCGACCCTCGCCGCCTACGACTCGGCGGCGAAACGTGACTCGACCATCGGTCCGCCCAAGTACCTACAGGGGGCGCTTGTCGCGATGGACGTCCGGACCGGGTATGTCCGCGCCCTCGTCGGCGGCCGGGACTACAAGCACAGCGAGTTTGACCGGGCTACCCAGGCCAAGCGACAGGCCGGCTCTGCGTTCAAACCGTTCGTCTACGTCGCCGCGGTGGACAACGGTATGACCGCCGCCGACATCGAGATCGACTCAGCCATCACTATCACCATCCCCGGCCAGCCCGACTACCAGCCCCACAACTACGACCACACGTTCCTCGGCCGCATAAGCCTGCGTCGAGCGCTCGCGCTCTCACGCAACCTCGTGGCAGTCCGTCTGATCACCAAGGTCGGTCCCGCACTCGTGGCCCGCTACGCGAATATGATGGGCATCACCGACCCGCTGAAGCCGGTCTACTCACTGGCGCTTGGTTCGGTCGAAGTGACTCTCCTTGATATGACAGACGCCTTCAACACTCTTGCCGACGGCGGCATCCGGGTCAAACCCATCATGATCACTCGAGTCGAAGACGCGCACGGTGCGGTTCTCGAGGAGAATCGGCCGGATGAACAACCGGTACTGCGACCCCAGACCGCGTACGTCGTCGCCAACATGATGCAGAGCGTAGTCAACGAAGGAACCGCAACGGCCATCCGTCAGGTCGGTTACCAGGGTCTGGCCGCGGGCAAAACCGGCACCACCGACGACTACGCCGACGCATGGTTCATCGGGTTCACGCCGGAAATCACCTGCGGTGTCTGGGTCGGGTTCGACAAGAAGAAGACCATTTTCCGGGGC
>CAZVCQ010000654.1:0-1575 GCA_964626085.1 uncultured bacterium | reverse complement strand
GTGCCGCTGCTCCTGCCGCAAAAGCCGCTGGTCGCGACCGGCGTGGAGGGCAAGTTCGCGGCGGAGTCGGGCGCGGTGCTGCTCGCGCCTGAAGAGGGCGTGGTCACCCGGGTCGATGCGCGCAAGGTTGTCCTGCGTACCGACCGCGGGCCGACCGAGTTCAAGCTCAGGAAGTACAAGAAGTCAAACCAGTACACCTGCCTGTCGCAGCGGCCGGTGGTAAGGGCTGGTGACCGCGTCAAGAAGGGCGACCTCCTGGCCGATGGGCCCGCCACACAGGACGGCCAGCTGGCCCTGGGCCGCAACGTGCTCGTTGCATTCGTCCCGTGGCGCGGCTACAACTACGAAGACGCGATCATCGTCTCCGAGGACTTGATAAAGGAAGACGGATTCACCTCGATCCAGATCTTGGAGTTCGAAATCCAGGCCCGTGAGACCAAGCTGGGTTCGGAGGAAATCACCCGCGACATACCGGGTGCGACTGAAGACGAGTTGCGCAACCTGGACGAGTTCGGCGTCATCCGGCTCGGTGCCGAGGTCGGCCCCGGCGACATCCTGGTCGGCCGGATTACGCCGAAGGGTGAGACCGAATTCACGCCCGAGGAACGGTTGCTGCGTGCCATCTTCGGCGAGAAGGCGGCCAATGTTCGGGACACGTCGATGCGGGTAGAACCGGGCGTGTTCGGCGTCGTGATCGAGCAGCGAATTCTCTCCCGCAAGCTCGGGGACGCCATGAACCGGAGGCTCGAGAAGGAACGCGTGGCCGAGGCCGGGCACCGGCACGACCTGAAGAAGGAGTTCCTGCAGGAACGCCGGGACGAGCGGCTGCGGTCAGTGCTGCGCGGACAGAAGGCGGCGGCCAATGCCAAGGACGGACGCGGCAAGATCCTGCACAAGGCCGGGCAGCCGATGACCGACGAGTTCCTGCGGTCCGAGGAATTCACCGGCGTGCGCAACATCGAGCAGCTGGTGTCGAGTCCGAAGCTGCAGCTGGAAATCCGGGCGGCGACGAAGGACTACGAGGAAGCGCTGACCGAGGCGGAAAACGAGCGCCGACAGGAGACCGAGCGGGTGTCGCGCGGGGACGAACTGCCGCACGGCGTGCTGAAGTGGATTACGATATTCATTGCCCAGAAGCGCAAGCTCGCAGTGGGCGACAAGATGGCTGGCCGCCACGGCAACAAAGGTGTAGTGTCAAAGGTGTTGCCGGTCGAGGACATGCCCTACATTTCGGTCGAGGCCGAGAGCAAGGATGCAAGCGAGACGATCCGCGGCATGCGCGGTCTGCCGGTGGATATGATTCTGAACCCACTCGGCGTGCCGTCCCGCATGAACCTCGGCCAGGTTCTGGAAACCCATCTCGGCTGGGCGGCGAAGGTGCTCGGCTACCAGGCATTCTGCCCGGTGTTCGAAAGCGCCACGCCGGAGGAGATCAAGACGGAGCTGCGCAAGGCCGGCCTGCCTGAGGACGGCAAGATCGTGATGTATGACGGCCGGACCGGAGATCGGTTCGGCGGCAAGATTACGGTCGGCATGATGTACATGGTCAAGCTCATCCACATGGTCGACGACAAG
>CAZVCQ010000653.1:0-1577 GCA_964626085.1 uncultured bacterium | reverse complement strand
TCATCAGCGACCTACGATTGTACTGCATGGATCCAGTATGACATATAAGGGTGACGGTTTCCGTCATCTGTGTAATCTGCGAAATCTGCGGA
Source organism: uncultured bacterium (assembly GCA_964626085.1). Lineage (GTDB taxonomy): Bacteria > Hydrothermota > Tepidihabitantia > Tepidihabitantales > Tepidihabitantaceae > UBA2258. The sequence goes on along the minus strand of CAZVCQ010000653.1, from coordinate 1,485 downwards.
TAGTCCTTTTCGACCCTGGCGGTCTTGGCGTCCTTGGCGGTTCAATTCCGGTCTTCGGGCCCCGTCCCAGCACTGGCACAGGCTGCATTTCGCGCTATTATTGTCCTGACCAACTAGGGAGGTGCCTGTGCTGAGGAAATTAGTTCTTTTCGCGGCCGCCGTTGCCGCGTTGGCGTATGGGCCCGCGTTCGCCGACAAGCAGATCTTCGTGAGTTCGGCCGACTATGATGTGACCATCCAGTTGAGCTACACGCGCGAGGTCAGCCCGGAGGGCGAGCAGGGCGGGTTCTCAAGTTACACTTCGACCGGCGAGTTCAAGAACGTACGGTTCGGGCCGTCGCCGTCGAATGACTTCGAGGCGTGGTTCGAGAAGCGGCTCTCGGGGGTTGCCGGCGCTCCGGCAATGCAGGTCCCTCAAATCACGGGCGAGGGCACCATCGGCCCGTTTGTCATCGCGCCGGCCTGGGAGGATCCGAACGAGACGATTCAGCCGAGGATAACGTCGGGCCCGCGTCCGTTCGTACCGAATCTCCAGGTGCTGACGTTCGAGATGGCGCACCGCGAGGATACGGACAGCATGCCGCCCGTGCCGCTCGTACCCACGGTCTGGCTCCGCTACAACGAGAACTTCTCGATTGCCGAGCCGGAGCTGAAGTGGGAGTATCCCGGCTTCGCGATCGGCTCCATCGAGGGTAATGCAGTGGTCTTCTCGGTGCCTGTCGACAGACTCGCGAAGGGCGAGGACCTTGAGATCAAGGTGCCTTACGAGAACGGTGCTGCCCACGGCGAGTGGAAAATCGTGTTCTGGTCCAAGGAGGGACAGGAAGAGAAGTAGCGGACCCTGAGAGCATCCGCAACCCCTGCCGGCACCAGTCACACACCTGAAGTTTGAGTTGGACAACAGCACGCGGCAGCATATCATTCCCGCGTGAACCAGCGTCCCACAACTGGCGGTACCCGCAATTCCATCCTCGCGCTGGCGGCGGGCGCGGCAATCGTCAGCTTCACCGGGCCGATTGTGCGCGTGCTCTCCGTGCCGCCAACCGTCACCGCGTTCTACCGGATGGTGTTCGGCGGCGCAATACTGCTTGTCATCGTTCTTGTCGCGCGAGAACGACTCAGACTTGACCGTCAGTCCGTTCTGCTCGCGGCGGCCGCGGCGCTGGCGTTCGCCTTTGACATGTCGATGTGGAACCGGAGCATCCGGCTGGTCGGACCAGGACTGGCCACTATCCTTGTTGGCTGCCAGGTCTTTCCGATGGCTGGCGTCGGTCTTGTCTTCGGCCGCGAGAAGCTGACATGGCGTCTGGGGCTGGCAGTACCACTGGCTATCGTTGGCCTCGCGATGATTGTCGGGGTTGACTGGCGGCTCGGCAATCCGGCCTTCCGGCTGGGAGTTGTGTTCGGCTTGGGAAGCGCTTTCTGCTACGCCGGCTATCTGGTAGCCCTTCGTCGATTGCAGCACGGCGCCGGACTCGGTGGACG
>CAZVCQ010000652.1:0-1583 GCA_964626085.1 uncultured bacterium | reverse complement strand
TGAAGTCCACGGTCCGGCCGTGGCCGTCGGTCAGCCGGCCGTCGTCGAGAATCTGGAGCAGCACGTTGAAGACGTCGGCGTGCGCCTTCTCGATTTCGTCGAGCAGCACGACCCGGTAGGGACGCCGGCGTACGGTTTCGGTCAATTGCCCGCCTTCTTCGAATCCGACGTACCCGGGCGGCGCGCCGATCAGCCGCGACACCGTATGCCGCTCACCGTACTCCGACATGTCGATGCGGACAATCGCCTCTTCGGTGTCGAACAGCACCCGGGCGAGCGTCCGGGCCAGCTCGGTCTTGCCCACACCGGTGGGGCCGAGGAAGATGAAGCTGCCGATGGGCCGCTTCTGGTCCCCGATGCCGGCCCGGGCCCGGCGGATGGAATTGGCAACCGCGCTCACCGCTTCGTCCTGACCCACGACCCGCTTGTGGATGTCGTCTTCCAGCCGGAGCAGCTTCTCCCTCTCCGACTCCATCAGGTTCTTCAACGGAATCCCGGTCCACTTGGCCACGACCTCCGCGATGTCCTCTTCGGTCACCTGCTCGCGCAGCAGCCGGTTTCCCTTCTCCTTCCCGGCGAGCTCGGCCAGTTTCTTCTTCAGCTCGGCCAGCTTGCCGTACTCGAGCTCCGCCGCCTTGTTCAGGTCGTACTTCCGTTTGGCCGCGTCCGCCTCGGCCGCGATCCGTTCGATATCCTCCTGCAGCTTCTGCCGGGACTCGACCTCTTTCCGCTCGGTCTCCCACTGCGCGGTCAGCCGGTGCTGTTCTTCCTTCAGTTCGGCAATCTCTTTCTCGATTTCCTTCAGCCGCTTCTGCGACGGCTCGTCCTTGTCGCGCTTGAGCGAGAGCCGCTCCATCTCCAATTGCATCAGCTTCCGGTCGACGTCGTCGAGCTCGACCGGCTTGGAAGTGATTTCCATCTTCAGTTTGGCCGCGGCTTCGTCCACCAGGTCAATCGCTTTGTCCGGCTGGAACCGGTCCACGATATAGCGGTTCGACATCGTCGCGGCCGCGACCAGCGCTGCGTCGGTTATCTGCACCCCGTGGTGAACTTCGTACCGTTCCTTCAGCCCGCGCAGAATCGAGATGGTCTCTTCAACCGTAGGCTGGTCCACGTAGACCGGCTGGAACCGTCGTTCGAGCGCCTTGTCTTTCTCGATATACTGGCGGTATTCGTCAAGCGTGGTCGCGCCGATGCAGCGCAGTTCCCCGCGTGCGAGCATCGGCTTGAGGATGTTGCCCGCGTCGACCGCGCCCTCGGCCTTGCCCGCGCCGACCACGGTGTGGAGCTCGTCGATGAACAGGATGATACGGCCGTCGGATGAGGCGACTTCCTTCAGCACCGCCTTCAGCCGGTTCTCGAATTCTCCCCGGTACTTGGTCCCGGCAATCAGCGCGCCCATGTCGAGCGCAACGAGCTTCCGGTCCTTGAGCGACTCGGGCACGTCGCCCCTGATCACGCGCTGGGCGAGCCCCTCGACGATGGCGGTCTTGCCCACGCCCGCCTCGCCGATCAACACCGGGTTGTTCTTGGTCCGGCGCGAAAGCACCGTCATCACCCGCCTGATTTCGTCGTCCCGGCCG
>CAZVCQ010000651.1:0-1585 GCA_964626085.1 uncultured bacterium | reverse complement strand
AGGGAGGAAAAGAAGGGCACTTCTCCTATTCCCAGCAAGAAGCGCGTCAGAAGGTGACAAGCACGCCCCAATTCCGCCCGCCCATTTGACACGCCCGCCCGCGAGTTCTAGAGTCCCGCCTGTGACGACCGCGCAATGGCCGTGCATAGCAGGAGTTCCGAGGGCCGCAGTGTCAGCCATGAACCGAACGGCACTGGCATGCTGAACCCTAGCCGATTTGACGTGACTTGCGGCAATGGACACTCGCGCCGCTTGGACCAGTCCGAGCTCGAGGAAGCGCTAGACCAGTGGGCCTGTCCAAAGTGCGGCGCCGAGATTGCCGAGGTGGACCCGCCCGACGTCGAGATCGAGTGCGTGCGCTGCATGTGGGAGGAAACAACGAATTGGCGGGACGCATCCGATAGCTTGTTCTTTGGCTGTCCGCATTGCCGAGACAATGGCATCAAGTCTCCCGTCTTCGTGGTTGGCTCGTTTGCCTATGAGGTCGCACTCTTTACGGAATTCGGAGAGAATACGATCGTGGAAGTCCCAACGCACAGAGGCCGGCCGGACTACTGGGAGTTTGTCATCCACTTCTGCACGCGAGATGCGCTGCTGTCGATAGTTCGAGCTGGCAGAATCGAGGCCAACGCGACAGGTTACTACGGGAAACTCGGTGCGAAGGCCGTATGCCTCTCCGATGTTCCTTTGGGCGCTGCAAAGGGAATGCGAGAAGCCCATGGAGAATTCGGGCTGGCCTTCCGCAAGAAGGATGTATTGGCATATGGTGGCCAGCCTGTGCTCTATCTCACCGACACTCTGATACAAGCTCAGAAGTCAGCTGGTGGGTTCGACCAGGCGCTGCGCCCATTCGTGAACCTTATTCGCACGCCGGCAACCGCCCCGCAAGGGAAAATCCCCAACAAGGTTGACTTCCTGCATGAACGCGAGTGGCGCGTGCCACGGGACATCGTGCTGAAGGACCTCGCTCCAGTCGGACTCGTCATGCCAGAGAACGACCCCATCCAAGGTTTCACTGGCCCGAAGTGGAAGATGCTAATGCGGAATGCGTCGAAGTACAAGATCGTTGTCCCAAAGAAGACCCACTGAATCTCCGGGAGTTTCGGGCGGATCTCCGGTGACGCAACAAGCGATTCCTGACGCGCAGCGCGGGCAGGGCCGAGGGGAGCATGGACGCTGCCAATATCATGAAGCCGGCGCTGGCCCGGGGAAACCTGAGTTGTATCGGAGCCACAACCATCGCCGAATACCGCCGCTACATTGAGCCGGACTCGGCCTTGGAGCGACGGTTTGAGAAGGTCATTGTGAACGAGCCGAGCGCCGACGAGACGATGGCGATACTCAGAGGCATGAGGCCGAAGTGGGAGGAGCATCACACGGAATTGGCGATTGACGATTGGCGATTGGCAATTTGCGGGCCGTCATTCGACAATCGTCATTCGGCACTCGGCAATTAGTGAACCTGTCAGTACGCTTTGACCCGGACCATCAGTTGCCCGACAAGGCGATTGACCTCGTGGACAAGGCAGGGGCGCGAACGCGGGTTCCGGTCCTGAGCATGATGCCGGGCGGGAAGGACGGGAGA
>CAZVCQ010000650.1:0-1587 GCA_964626085.1 uncultured bacterium | reverse complement strand
CGACGAATGCGAACAGCCGGCTGACCGGTACGTCCATCGGGCACGCGTCCTCGCAGGCCCCGCACGCGACGCACGACAGCGCCATGTGGTACATCCGGCCAAGATGGAACTTCATCATCTCACCTGGGAAACGGATGCCGCCCCGGTTTTTCGCCCGAGCAAGGTAGTCCTCCGCTCCAATCCGCACGCTGTCAGCCGAGTCGAAGAGGCACTGCCGGCAGTAGCATATCGGGCAGACCCGCATGCAGTTGTGGCAGTTCACGCAGTCGGCGAGGAGCTTCTCCAGTTCATCCGCCCCGGACGCCCGGCCCTTCATCTCCTGGAAAGCGCCGGCCCTGGCTGCTGCGCGGACCTTCGTCTCCGCATCCACGCCGGCCAGCCATTCCGGAATATCCTCGTCTCCCGCGAATCCGGCATCGGCCAGCAGCCGCTCGCCCCGGCCGCTTTTGTGGAAGACAGCGAGTTCGCCGGGCTTCCCCCTGAGCAAGCCGACGTGTATGTCGGACGCAACCTCCCGGTGGCTGAAACCCACGCATATCCGGCAGTCCGGCCGCAGGCCGTCGTCCCGCTCTCCTTCGAGGACTTCCCCGAAACGACGGTCGAACTCGTCCGGGTTCCCGATGTAGTCCCGGGTCGGGAACGCGCCCGGGCAGTCAATTGTCAGAAGCAACACGTTCTCGAGTTCCACCTGGTTCCGTTTGAACAGCTCGATGGCCGCCCGCGCCTCGCACGGCCGCAGCACGCAGAGCAGCTTGAGCCGACTCCCGCCGCCGCGACCCAAACTGTGTAAGGCACGCGCGCCCTGCACCGGCATTACCGGCGGCAACGGAGTTGCCGCTTCGAGCAATTGCGGGGCACGAATCAGCAGGTGGACAAGAGACTCCTTCGAAGGAATGCGGCTCGGCACCATCACCGCATTCACGTCCGCCGCCGCGAGCAGCGTACTCACGAGCGACCGCAGCGTATCGTTTACGCTGCCCTGTACCGGCAGTCTCTTGCCCTTCATCTGAGTACCTGCGCTACTTCCTGGTCCAACTGCCTAGCCGTGAAATGGCGATGCTGGGCAGCGCCCGACGGGCAGGCCGCGGCGCAATTCCCGCAGCCGCGGCAGAGCACCTCGTTCACGACCGCGACATGATGCATCTCGTCGAGCGTCACCGCCCCGTAGGCGCAGGCAGCGACACAAAGACCGCAGCCGACGCACCGTTTCTCCGCCACTTCGGACGTTCTGGTTTCGAGCCGCAGCCGTCGGCCCGGAACCAGCGCCGAGAGCACCTTGCCCGCCGCGGCGCCGGCCTGGGTTGCCGCGTCAAGTGCGCTGGACGGACCGCGGCAGCCGCCGACAGCGAATACGCCCTCGGTTACCGTTCCAACCGGGTTCAACACCGGGTGCTCCGACTGGAAGAAGCCCTTCTCGTCAATGCCGATGTTGAACATCCGGGCGACCTCCGCGTTCGCCGGGTCGGCCGCCACGCCCGCCGCCAGAACGACCGCGTCCGCGACCATACTGCCAGACGTGCCATCCTCCTGTCGGTACTTGACAGCCAGTCTCGCGCCATCGGCGGATACCTCGATGTCCCGGAACCT
>CAZVCQ010000649.1:0-1588 GCA_964626085.1 uncultured bacterium | reverse complement strand
GAGCTTCTGTCAAATGTTGTGGAAACAAGAGATGGCGGTGTCTGCTTGATCACGCTGCCTTCGTTCTGATTCCGTCGCGGTACCTGGCCCCGGCGATCACGGCGGCAACCTGCTCCGGCGCGTTCAGCCGGTGCCAACGCGTCTGCTGGTCTTCAAGCAACTTGAACACCAGCCCCAGCGCCGACCAGTGCTTCATCATCCGCTTCGCCCGCCGCACTCGGCTCTTCACCGCCGAGAAGGGCGACTCGACCGGATTCGTCGTCTTCAGGTGTCGCCAGTGCTCCTGCGGGAAGCTGAAGTAACTCAAGAGGTCGCCACGATTCTCCACCAGGCACTTCACTGCCGGCGGGTATTCCCGATAGCGCTTGGCAAAACGCCGGATTCGAGCCAACGCCTCCGTCCGCGTCTCCGCATTGTAGATACCATCAAGCTGCTTGCGCGCCAGCGGCTGTTTGGCCCGCGGCAGCTTGTCCAGGACGTTCCGCATCATGTGGACCCAGCAACGCTGCCGACGGGTAGCCGGGAACACCTCGCCCAAGGCATTCCAGAATCCGGGTATCCCGTCCGCCACCGCCAGCCCGATCCAGAGCACACCTCGTTGCTTAAGGTCCCGCAGTACTTCCAGCCACTGCTCGGTGCTCTCCCGCTGACCCGGCAGCAGGGTCAAGAGCTGCTTCCGGCCCTCCACGTCCGCACCCATCACCACCAACAGCGCCAGCTTCTCCTTGTTACGTCCAACCTTGATGTAGATGCCGTCGGCCCAGATGTAGGCATAGTGTGACGCCAACGGTCGGCTCTGCCAGGCCTCGTATTCCTCCGCCCACTTCTCCTTCAGCCGTGAGATCGTCGAAGGACTCAGTGCCGCACCCACTCCCAAAAGACACTCCAGCGCTGCCTCGAAGTCACCGGTCGAGATACCGTAGAGATAAAGCTGCGGCAACGTCTCCAGTACCTTCGGACTCGTTCGCTGATAGGGCGGTAGAAGTCCGGACCGGAAGTCGGTGGTACTATCTGTCACCCGCGGCATCTCAACCTCGACGCTGCCTCCGGCCAGATGCACCGACCGCCGCTTGGCATATCCGTTACGGTAGCCTCGAGGCTTGGCTTTGCCGGCCCGCACATACCAGTCGCGCTCCAGAAATGCGTCCCGCTCTGCCTCCAGCGTGTCCTGAATCTTCTCCTGGGCCCCGACGAGGGCGGCCTTGTCCAGCAGACTGGCTGATTCCTGCTTCAACACTCGCCGCAGCCGACGCTGCGCTCGCTTCTCACGCCGCTCCTGTCTCCTTCTTGCGGCGTCCTGCTCTTTCTGATAGTCTGACATCGTAGCGGTGTCTCCTTTCTCGGGTCCATGCCCGACTTACTAACTACACAGAATCGTAGACACCGCTCTCTCTTTTTCCACATCTTTTGATGATACCTCAGGCCCTCCCGGGGTTTCGGCCAAACCTCGTCCGGTCGCGCTCCTCGCCGTCTTGACATGAAGCTCCGCGACCCTAGAATCGCGCGATGGCCCAGAAGAACCGCTGGCACCCCGTCATGTTGCCTGACGACTATCTCAGGAAGCTGAAGCAGGACCTCAGCGAGGTCG
>CAZVCQ010000648.1:0-1593 GCA_964626085.1 uncultured bacterium | reverse complement strand
CGTCCGTTATGCCGCCCTGTAATGCAAGCTATTTTGTACTCCGGGTAATAACATCGTCGGCAACCAGCCGCACGAAGTAGGCTCCCTCAGCCACAGCTCTGCCGTGCTGGTCTGTGCATTTCCAGACCGCCGTATGATAGCCTGCCTGCCCGACACCGGAGGCGAGGACCTGAACGAGTCTGCCGCAGGCGTCGTAAACCTCAAGCCGCACGGGGACACTCCTCGGCAGGCCGTACTCGATTGCCACGCGTCCCGCGAACGGACCTTTGCCGCTGAGGGTCACCGTGCGCGGCAACCCGGGTATCTCGCCAGCGCTGATGCCGCCAGCGGTGACCTGTACTGAGTCGAAGGACGCGTCGTTCGGGGGATAGACATCTCCCACCATCGCGGTGGAACATTGCGTGGCGAACGTTCCCGCCACACTCAGCGTGCAGGGCTTGAACGTCACCATGGAGTCATTCGTCATGACGGTGTCCTCATAGAACGCCCCGATGCGGAAGATAACCGGGAAGCTGTCGGTTGTGTTACCGAAGTTCCGCAACGTGGCGGAAGGAATCACAACCGTGTCCAGTGGCACGACGCCGGTTGGTGCGGAGATACTCAGCGCGCCAACGTCGCGGACCCGCCGGAAGAAGTATTTCAGCACCAGGTCGTTCGCCGGGTCCTGGTCGCCGGTCAGCATGGTGTTGCACCGGGCAGTGGTGTTGCCGCGTCGGTCCACGGTGTAGTCAGCGAACGAGACTGCTACCGAGTCGCCCGCGGCGAGGTCGGTCACCTGCTGCGTATCGGCGTAGGCACCGCCGCCGGTGCCTAATCTCATCCGCACCGGGAACGACTGCACGGCGAGCCCGAAGTTGCGTATCATCGCCTGGGGCGTGAAGACACTGCCGGAATCGACCGTGTCGGCCGGGACGATGATGCGCACGGCGCCGGCATCGGTCATACGGATGATGACGTTCACCGAGTCGACGCCCACGTCGTTGTTCGGCAGCGGGTCACCGGCAAACGCCGTCGAACACCGGGTCGCAAGCATCCCGACCGGCTCCGCCGTCCAGTCGTTGAACGTCACCAGCAAAGAGTCGAACGACGCGAGGTCGGTAACCTGCTGTGTGTCGGCATAGGTGCCGACCGTAAATATGGCCGGAAACGAAATCGTGTTGCTGCCGTAGTTGCGCACCATCGCCTGGGGCTGGAACACTACACCCGAATCAACCAGGCCGCGCGGGGCGACGACACGCATCACCCCGGCGTCTTCCGGGACAATCTGCACGGTGCACGAGTCCTGGGCCAGATTGTTGCCCGGGACCAGGTCGCCATTCAACGCCAAGGTACAGGAAACCGCGAAGGTACCCAACGTGTCTGCGGTCCAGTCGGCGAAGTTAACCACCCGAGAAGCGCCCGCTGCGAGACCGAAGACGAACGTGGTATCGGCGTAGAGCTCGCCGATGCTGAACATGGCCTGGAAGTTGGCCGAGCCGGTGCCATGGTTGGTCACCTCTGCCTGGGGTGTGATATCCAGCCCGTAGTTGATGATCCCAACCGGCGCCACGATGCTGTCCACGCCCAGGTCGCGAACGCGGACGTTGAAGTTAC
>CAZVCQ010000647.1:0-1605 GCA_964626085.1 uncultured bacterium | reverse complement strand
GGCTGGCTCGAACCCGAGGCAGAAACGATGAAGCTATCCGAGCTGTTGCCGAACGACAGCGGCTGGACCTCGCCATATCCGACACTGTCCTTCGCAACCACGACGAGGCTGTCGAGCGAGACCAACCGGCACCACGTTCCGTGGCCGTAGCCGTGCCCGCGGTTCAGGAGTCTTACGCCAAGGCTCCGACTCGCGCCCGGCGAAAGCGGAGGCTGGTTCAGCCACCAGCGGTCAAGTGTGAGAACGGCCTCACCGACCTGAAGCACCGGGAAGTAGGTCCTGGCCAGACACCCGCCGAAGACGACAAGCATGAACTCAACCGCCACGCCATCATATGGCCCGACCTCGACTGCGACCCGCAAGCCGGAGTCAATCTGCACCGAGTCGCCGGGACCGAGGCCCGGCACGCTCACGACCGAGTCGAGTATTGTCACACGCGAATCGCCGGTGCTCAGTCTGACGTCGGCCGCGCCCGACGGCGCATCGCCGGTATTGCGCAGCACAAACGGCAGCACGACGGTTTCCCCCGGGTTGGCGATGCCGTCGCCGTTGCCCGCGCGGTCGTCCACCCGCCAGCCCGCGAAGTTGACGTAGTTGCCGCTGTCGCAGGCGACTTCGCCTTGGTACGGATAGAAGTTGTGCGCGGTCGCTGTCAGGTTGAGCCATCCGACCGTCTGCGGGTCCACGTCAAGCCAGGCCCGGCCCGCGTTGTCGGTCCAGCCCCGGCTGTACACCTCGCCCGTCTTGGCAAGACACACCAGCGCCCCGGCGACCGGGACACCGGCGTGCGCCACGGTGATAAGATACCGCCCCGACCCGAGCCCGACCGACAGCGGCGCGGTCACGGCCAGCGATTCGGGCAGCGCGGTCCAGACCGGAAGCTCCGGGTCGCCCATCAGGTTGACCTCGTACTGGTGCCAGCGATACACGTTCCGGTCATGCGAGAACGGCGCGTAGTACTCCTTGGCCGCGACCAGCGCGTCGCCGACATGGTAGTCGCCCTCGCTGGTGATTGCGTGCCAGAAATGGTTGTCGTACTTGTCCGAGTAGCCAAAGCCGGGGTTGCCGGGCGAACCCCAGCCGTAGGACGAATTGCCGATGGTCGCAACCGTGCCGCCGTGCGGGTTCGTCACGAAGGCCTCGCCGATACTCGTGAAGTCGAACGCCGTCGTCCAGCAACCAATGGAATAGAGCACGCCCAGACCCGCGTTGGTAATCGTATCCGCGTCGCCGGTGCGCAGGTAGTTGCCCGAGCCCTCGCCGCAGCTCATCACGTCATACCAGCCGTGCCCATCGTGGTTGAGGAAGTTCTGGTTCTCGCGCATCGCCTGCATCACGCTGGCGCGTGACTCGTTGCCGAGACTCTGATAGAGCTTGGTCAGGCTGTAGCCCGACGCAAACGACTGCTGCTCCAACCTGTTCTTATGCACGCCCATATCTGTGTAGGGGTTCTGCCAGAGCACCATGGCAAAGAACAGCCCCTTGTTCTGGTAGCCCGTCACCGCGCCGTGCTCGTAGTCGAGCACCTTGCGCACGAACGTCTGCGCCTGCGTCACGTCGTTCACCGGCGCACGGCCCACGCTCAGATCGGCGTAGAGGTCAACT
>CAZVCQ010000646.1:0-1613 GCA_964626085.1 uncultured bacterium | reverse complement strand
CCCCAGACAAGGCGCGGCATGACAAGATGGTCGAACTGGTCGAGACAATGCTGAAGCTGCACAAGGACTTGCCCAAGGCCAAAACGCCGCACGAGCAGGAATCCCTCCAGCGCCAAATCGCCGCGACCGACAAGGCCATCGACGCGCTGGTGTATGAATTGTACGGACTGCCCGAAGACGAGATTCGTGTTGTGGAAGGAGCCGGGAAATGAGCAGTGAGATGGCCAAGCCTAGCGCAGAATTGGTGCAAGGTGCCGCGCGAAGCTACAAGCTGGTCTTCCTCTTTGACGGAAGCCAAGTCGGCAAAGACGACCTACAAGGAAAGGTGGAGAAAGCCCTTGCCCAGATTCCGGGCAAACGGCTTGGCGTCAAAAACGAGAGTGCAAAGCTCATAGGCGTGCACGTCGAGGGAACACTAGAAGTCGCCGACAAATGCCACGCAGAGCTGTGTGACAACCTGCTTTTCAAGACTGACCTACGGTACTTCCGGATGACTGACGAGGCTGGAGACGAGGTCAGACTACGGGCCTACCCCATCCTCGCGGGCATCGAACTGCAGATGCGTGGATTCATCAACCGAGTGATGGTGGAAGTCAGTGGATTCGAGTATTGGAAGAAATGGCGAGTACCCTCTGACCTACAGAGCAGGATTGCGCGGTTCCCGGATGCAGCCAAGACGGAACTCAGCTTCGACCCGCTACAATTCACCCAGTTTGGTGACCTAGTTGCCCTGCTCAAGGTAAGATGTCCCACATGGGCCGCAGATAGATCCCTGACGCCAAGTGACTTGAAGGAACTCTTGGCGCGGGGCAAAACAATCGATGACCTCCGTGCGGCACTCGTTGAGAAGACCCGGGTTGTCTCGTTGTGGGATAACGTCTTTGCTAGGTACTTCGGCGATCCAAAGGACAAAGAAAGCCTAATCGTGGCGCTCGACTTCGTGGTTGAGCAACGGCATAGCGTGATGCACCATCGCCCAGTCCGCCTTGGCTTGCTGACGGCACTCAAGAGCAAGGAGAAGACGGTCAATACTATGCTAGGGGCGGCCAAGGAGGCGCTATCTCCTAGAGAACGCAGAGAGGCTAAGGCAGATGCTGACAGACTCTGGCAGTCACTCTACAATTGGACCAGGGCGACCGAGGCCTTCACACAGGCGAACCCGAGAGTCATCGAGATGCTAAACGATACTGCGCGACAGACGGCGCTTCTCCAGCCGAGCGCGCGCCTTGCGCTGGACCAGATGCGGTATGCGGATGCGGCGATGGCGAGGGCCTTGAGCCCTGAACTGCTGAGACATCTCGACATCTCAGCTGAGCAGCTTCGTCGTTCCCAACAGCTTTTTGCAGACGCCATGGGGCCGCACATGGAGGCGGCAATGCGAGCATGGGAACTCATGTCCAAGTCTCAGCCCGGCTATATCAGGCAAGTTCAAGCCGATGAGAAGACGCCAGAGAAGGACGAGCAGGAAAGGCCTGACCGAAAGCCAACCATCTCGTAGAACAAGAACAGTGACAGTCCCTCAACCTGATGACGGCGGCAAGGCGTAGCGGGCCGGATGGTGAGCTCGGTCGGGCGTCCGGGCACTAGGGAGGTCTGATGGAGAGTCGGATTCC
>CAZVCQ010000645.1:0-1614 GCA_964626085.1 uncultured bacterium | reverse complement strand
TATGTTGTTCTCAGGGATACAACTGTAAAAAACAGTCCAGAGTCCAGAGTCCGACGAGCGGATTGCCGAGCTACGGAGCCGTCTGCAGAAACGGATGTGGCAGAGCGCCGGGATTGTCAGGACCGACGCAGGTCTGGCAGAAGCGCGGCGTGAGCTTCTGACGCTAGCGGTAGAGAGTGACGAACTGGGACGGACTGTCGCCGGTATGGAACTGCGCAACCTGCTGGCTGCGTCACTCCTCGTCGTCGAGTGCGCGCTGCGGAGACCTGAGTCGAGAGGCCTGCACTACAATGAAGACCATCCGAAACCGGAAGACCGGTACCAGCAAGATACGGTCATCGGCCGGTCGGACCTCGATCCAGCACCTGCCTGAAGCGTCGGGGCAGTTGCTCGAACGCTTCGGCAGCTACCTGCTGGTCGAGCGGAGCGTCGGTCGTGCGACTCTCGACGGCTACATGACTGACGTCCGGCAGTTCCTTGTTGCCGTGCCCGAAGTCGCAGAACAGCCAGGTGCGACGACACGCGAGAGCGTACACAGCTACGCTCGCGAGCTAGGAAGCGTCGGCTTGGCAACAACCTCAATCGCGCGGAAGCTCATAGCGGTCAGGGCATTCTTCAAGTTCCTCACAGCGGAATATCATCTGTCCGTCAATCCCGCGGATGACGTCGACATGCCAAAGCTACGGCGCAAGCTGCCGAGCGTCCTGACTCAGGACGAGGTGGCGAAGTTGATAGAAGCGGCGGCAAGCGCGCCGAACCCGCTCTGGGCCTTGCGCAGCCGGGCGATGCTGGAAGTGCTCTATGGTTGTGGCCTTCGTGTTACGGAACTCCTAGACCTTGAGCCCAGCAACGTATTGCTGGCAGATGGCTTTGTGCGGGTGGTTGGCAAGAGGAACAAGGAGCGAGTTGTGCCGATAGGCCAGAAGGCAATCGGTGCCCTCCGGGATTATCTGAGTTCGGCCCGGCCAGCGCTCGCGAACAAAGCCCGCAGGCGTGGCCCGCGTCTAAGGGTCGTTACTCATCTATTCCTCAACTTGAGGGGTGGGAGAATGTCGCGGATGGGGTTCCTGAAGATACTGCGGTCCTGCGTCGCGCTGGCGGGAATCAAGCGCCGCGTCACGCCGCACACGCTTCGCCACTCGTTCGCCACTCACTTGCTCGAAGGCGGTGCGGACCTGCGCGCGGTGCAAGAGATGCTCGGCCACTCGAGTATTGTCACGACCCAGATCTACACCCACGTTGACCGGGAATACCTGAGAGAGACCCACCGCACCTTCCACCCCCGCGGCTAGAGATAGCTCAAACGAGGAAGCTCAAGCAGGCGAGCTTGGGCTTGCACTTGGCCAGCGGTGGGCTTGGGGCCTGAACTTGTGCTTGAGCTGCGACGGCAGTCGCCGGGGCCAATCTGCAATCGACAATCGGCAATCTGAAATGGCCTATGGCCCCGCGCGCGTCAGGAATCGCTTGTTGCGTAGCCGGAACTGCTCGATGCTACTAGGGCCTGGCACCGGAACCGAATAGGACTCTCCACTATCCACGTACGCGTCAATAGTCTCTTGCTGTGTCCCGGAAATATCCTGCTGCTTGCGGAGCATCACGAACTCAATGGAGATG
>CAZVCQ010000644.1:0-1620 GCA_964626085.1 uncultured bacterium | reverse complement strand
TCGCGTCAAGACCGCTTTCGCGTCGAATCTACGATCCTATATCGGGATTCGGGAAGTTGTGCGCACTTGCGCGTCTTGTTTTTCCCGGCTATTATTCCTGTGGGCAGCACAGAGTCCAACTCTGAACCTGTTTTTCCTGGCCGGGATTGCAGGTGCTGCCCTTTCCGCTTGGCTACTGCCCTACCTGCTAGGGTGGAGCAGCTTCCTTCACGTGAATCCTCATTGTGTCTATCTCGCCACCGCCGCCTTCTTGACGTCGGTGAAGCCCGGTGTATCGAGGCGGACGAAGTGCCCGCCGAGCATCTTCGGCGACGGCGTGCCGCCAGATCCGCTATCAGTAGCTGCGCTCTTGAGCAGACGCTGCCAGTGCGTTTCCCGCGCGCGCTGCCCCGCAGACTCAAGCGGATGCGAAGCCGACCAGTATTGCCTCATCTTGGCAATCCATTGTACGTCCGAGGTGGCAAGTTGCGCGTAGCTATAGGGCAAGTCCGCGGGCGGCGTGGCAGCCTGCACGAATCCCACATAGCCGCCGACGAATAGACCGAACAGGACGCCGCAGGCGAGCAGTGCAAGCCAGTAGACCACGTGATCCCTGTCCAGGCCATGCTCGCGGTTCCATATCTGTACTCCTGTCAGCATTCCTCTCACGTCGAGCCACCGCCGCGCGGGGGAAACCGCAGCCGGAGGCGCAACCGCTGGCCCCGCGACGGGCCCGCTCCCGGGAAAGGTCAGGCCGATTTGCAGCCGAGCTTGGTCGCTTCGCCTCATCTCGTCACCACGGCTTTCTGGACGTCGGTTAGGTCCGGTGTGTCGAGGTGGATGAGGTAGACGCCTTCGGGAACGGGACTCCCGGTCTTGTCGCGGCAGTCCCAGAAGACATGATGCTCACCGACCGGAAGCTGCCCGTTCACCAGCGACTTGACCTCGCGTCCCATCAGGTCATAGACGGAGAGGTCCACTCGGCATGGCGACGCGATGGAGTAGCAGAGGTCAAAGCCACCCGATGTCATCTGTACCTGCAGTCCAGTAGCCAAAGCCGAACCGGTAGAAGTCGGTTCCTCGGACACGCCGCCTTCCACGTCGCGCAGGACCCAGACCGTGTTGGTGTCACCCCCGGTGACAAAGATACGCTGATGAACCGGGTCGAGCTGGATATCATAAATGTGCCGATCGCCTTCACCCAGGAACATCCCCGGGACAATGACGGAATCGGTGTTGCAGTCGATGACGACCAGGGAGCTGTTCTCCCTGATATCGGGCCAATCATTGATAAGGTAGATTCGGTTGCTCCACGGCACCCAGCGTATGCACTTGTTGATGAAACCTCGACGAACGCACTCAAACTTCTTCAGAACCGAGTCCGTCGCGCAGTCAATGACCCACATCGTGTCCGGAGTGTGAGCCTTACCGTCATCGTCGGTGATGTAGACCTTCCCGTCCCGCTCGTCCACGGCTACCTGGTTGTTGTACAACCCCCGCGTCAATCGTACCGGGAGCACGCGTAGTAATGTATCGCGCTCAGTGTCAACTATGCCGACGTTCGCGTACCCCGTGATCTCATATTGGGGGTCTTCGCGTGTTTGTGTGGGTGATTTGAGGTCTTTCACGTCTACTCAGAGT
>CAZVCQ010000643.1:0-1625 GCA_964626085.1 uncultured bacterium | reverse complement strand
AGAGTGGCCTCTTCTTTCCACCGTAAATCAAGTCCCAATGTCGGGACTAGGGCCTTCTCGGTCGCTTGACGCCAACTCAGTGGCTGTTACAATCTGGAAAAGGGAGGCGCTATTCTTGAACGCTATCTTGGTCGACGTTTGAGGCTGTCTTGTTTGCTGCTGACGATCTGCTGTTCGCTGTCGACTCTCTCGGCCCAGTGGGAGCCGGACCGGAAGCTCTCCACGACCGACAGCGCCGCGACCCTGAACGAGAACATGGCGCGGTGCGTGGTCGCCTGCGCGGATACGATACACGTCATCTGGTGCGACAAGCAGAACAACGGTAGCGCCGTCTACTACAAGCGCTCCAGCGACCGGGGCTCGACGTGGAGCCCGGATGAGCGCCTTTCCGGCAATCCCGCGTACTCTGACTTCCCGACCCTGGCGGTGTCAGGCACGAACGTACACCTCGCGTTCCGCGACCAGCGGACCGGACGCTACTGCTCGTACTACAAATGCTCGACCGACGGCGGCCGGAACTGGGAGCCGGACGTATTCATCTCGGATTCGTCCCTGTACAACTGGTGGCCGGCGATTGCCTCGGTCGACCCGATGGTCTACGTTGCTCTGAACCTGGACACCGTGAACAGCGAAGTCTACTTCCGGCGGTCGACCGACAATGGCGAAACGTGGGACACGATGCAACGCATCTCCAATGCCCCGCTGAGGTCCGAAGACCCCTGCATCGCCGCGTCAGACTCCAACGTCCACCTCGTCTGGAACGAATTCCGCCACGGCGGCAACGGCCATAGTGAAGTCTACTACCGGCGCTCGTCTGACCAGGGCGCGACATGGGGGCCGGAAACGCGGCTGACCTACGACACGGCAATGTCCTATAGCCCGACGGTCTATCCCTCCGGCTCAAACGTCGACGTCGCGTGGGAGGACAATCGCGACGGCAACTTCGAGATATACCACAAACGCTCCACCGACTACGGACTGACCTGGGGCCCCGACGAGCGGCTCACGACCGACTCGGCTGTGTCCGTCTATCCATCCATCGTCACCGACGGTGCGAACATCCACATTGTCTGGTTCAGCCTCAGCGGCGGCGCCGGGATCTTCTACCTGCATTCAGGTGACGGTGGCGCAAGCTGGGACTCGATCGACACGCTGGTCGGCGGGGTGTCATCGCCGGTTGCTCCGTTCATCGACATCGCGGGCTCCACTCTCCATGTCATCTGGAAGGACATGCGCGACGGCCATGGCGCCATCTACTACAAACGCAACCCGACCGGCAACGTCGGGACCGAGGAAAGCCCCAAGCCAAAAGCTCCAAGCCACAAGCCGGCGGCCACCATCGTCCGCGGCGTGCTCTTCCTCGAAGGGGACCGTCCCCGCACGGGGACTGAGGGGACTGTCCCCGAATGGGGACTGTCTCCAGAACCCGTCCTTCTTGACGCAACCGGCCGCAAGGTGCTGAACCTCAAGTCGGGCGCGAACGACGTGCGGGCGCTGGTGCCGGGCGTGTACTTTGTCAGGGGCCCGGGGTCAAGGGCTGGGAGGCAGGGCGCAGAAGCGGTCCACAGGGCAGTTACTAATCAGAGCAATAAATAGCTTGCATTCCTGCAAGGGTTGTGTATAGT
>CAZVCQ010000642.1:0-1635 GCA_964626085.1 uncultured bacterium | reverse complement strand
CCGAACTCCTGCGCAACGAAGTCCTGACCGAGTCCGAGCGCGAGTTCCTCTGCCGGGGAATGGAAAAGGAGATTATCAATGGCTAAGAAGGAAGCTCACAAAGCAGGCAAGGCCATCTCGCCGGTCCGACACGAACCGGCCGAGATACCGCCGCTGAAGCCCGGCGATACCGTCGCCGTCCACGTCCGGATCATCGAAGGCGACAAGGAACGCCTCCAGATTTTCCAGGGGACAATCATCCAGATTCGCGGCGCCGGCCCGAACCGGAGTTTCACCGTACGCAAGGTCAGCCGCGGCTACGGCATCGAGCGCATCTTCCCGTACGCCACGCCCGCCATCGCCAAGGTCGAGGTGAAACGGCACGGCCGAGTTCGCCGGGCCAAGCTCTACTACCTGCGCGACCTTACCGGCCGCGCGGCGGTGCTCCACGAGGAGCGGAGTGCGGCACAACCTCGACCTGGAACTGTGGCAAAGTAGCACCCTCTTCTGCGGCGTGGACGAGGTGGGAAGGGGGGCGCTGGCCGGCCCGGTTGTCGCCGCGGCCGTCATTATCCCCCCTCATGCCGAGATCGACGGCGTCGATGACTCCAAGAAACTGACGCCGCTCCGCCGCGAACGACTCGAACCTGAGATAAAACGCCGCAGCCTGGCCTGGTCCGTCTCTTCGGTCGGCATGCGATTCATCGAAGAACACAACATCGCCAACGCAACCTTCCACGCCATGCGGCAGGCAGTGCGGCGGCTGCGAATCCGACCCGAACTCGTGCTGGCTGACGGCTGGGCGATCCCCAGCATCGGTCTTCCCTGCCAGGGCATCATCGCCGGCGACAGCAAGAGCCTGTCGATCGCCTGCGCCTCAATCATCGCCAAGGTCTGGCGCGACCGGCTGATGACCCGCCTGTCCCGACGCTATCCCGGCTACGGCCTCGACCGGCACAAAGGCTACGGCACTGCGGCGCACCTGCGCGCCCTGAAGGAACTCGGCGCCTCCCCCATTCACCGCCGCACCTTCGCCCCGGTACGGAATGTCATCACCTCTCCGCAGTGAAACCAAAACCGCTGGGCCGAAAAGGCGAGAACCTTGCCGCATCCCACTTCCGAGAAAAAGGCTGGGAAATACTCGAACGCAACTACCGAACCCGGCTCGGTGAGATCGACCTTGTCTGCCGGGATCATGGCACCCTGGTATTCGTCGAGGTCAAAACCCGCACCGTGACCGACTTCGCCCGACCGGACCAGTCGGTGACGCGGCGCAAGCAGGCAAAGCTGCGACGGCTGGTAGAAGACTACCTCGTGAAGCACAACCTCGAGTCGTCGGAAGTCCGGTTCGACGTGCTCGGCATCACCCTCAGCCAGCGCAAACCCGAGTTCGATCACATCGTCGGGGCTCTCTAGTGCTTTCACGCGTGCTTTCGGCTGCGGTGTACGGGGTCGACGGCTACATCGTAACGGTTGAAACCGATATCACCCACGGCCTGTCGGCATTCAACATCGTCGGACTGCCCGACGCCGCGGTCAAGGAATCCCAGCACCGGGTCCATGCAGCAATCAAGAACTCCGGTTTCACGTTCCCCAACCGCAAGATTACGGTCAATCTCGCGCCGGCCGACGTCAAGAAAGAAGGCGCGGCTTTCG
>CAZVCQ010000641.1:0-1635 GCA_964626085.1 uncultured bacterium | reverse complement strand
TGATAGGTGACTGCGGAGTCGCGCGGCCAGGAAATAGAATCATGTGCCCGGTCGCTTCGCAGACGCGGCCGATGAAGGACCGGACAGATTCATCTGCGGCCGGTGGCGCGACATCAAGGTCAAACGCAGGCCAGAACGAATCCGCAATCAGCATCAGCGGCGCAGAGGGATAGTACCGCCAGCCCCAGAAGTGGCCCGTCGTGCCCAGGATTCCCCGCGAAGCCAGCGGCACCCAGTTCAATTTCGTGAAGTAACCGCCGCCGTTCGTGATCTCCAGTTCACTCGTCGGCCGGTAGAAGTCCTCGCCAACTACGCCGGTCCTCAGCGGCGAGTAATAGTGGACGACGTGATGATGCCCGGTGTGGTCGACTAGCCCAATGCACTCATTCCACTGATTGTTGTTGTGCCGATACTCTTGGAGGTACAGCGGCGGCGTCCGTGTCAAAGCGACGCCGACGTTGCCGAACAGATACCAGTATTGCGCTGCGTCCTCCCTTTCGTAGATGGCATTCGGGCCGCAGCCGCGGCTATTCTCGTGAGCTGCATCCATCATCGTACCGAATGGAATCGTGCCAAGCTGAAGGTTGCGGTTTAGAATTGTGAGGCTCGCGCCGTCGCCCTTGGCGATTGCGAGATACGTCTTGCGCCCGGGGTTCACCAAGTCGGCCAGTGTTGCCGAAGCGTAGACCTTGCCAGAGTTGTCGACCGAACACGTCGCCCCGCCACAGACATAGGCCGTACCGATTATCCCGCTATTCCAACCGCAGTTGTTGTTAGCTATCAGGTCTGACATGGAGAGTGTCGCAATCACAAAGCTGTCATCCCACGCCGGTATGCCGCCGATGTCATCCCAGAAGCGATCCATCCAGAGAACCAGATGCTTGTCGCCCGCGTTGTCTGCAACGGCACAATACCCGGTCGGCTTGTACCCGTATCCGCCCGTGATAACCGGATGACTTGCCGCTTCCCATCGCGCGACAATCCCAGCGTCAGACCGGCGGAGTAGAATCGCCTCTTTGAGCACCAGCGGCGCAAAGGTATTGAGCGGCAATGCCAGCGTGAAATCCTCGTGGCGGCTGAGCGTCAGTAGCACATAGTCGCTGTTGACGTAATGAAACCGCCCGTGGTTCGCATAGCCGATGCCGTGCAAGACTTCGGTCATGTTCTCGATGCGATAGGTTCGCTTGTCGAGTCGGTAGTATCTGAGCGATTGCGTCAGGCTGTACCACATCAAAATGTACCAGTACCCGTCGTCCTCGCGGATAATCCATGACCCGCCGGCAAGCAGAGCATACTCGGGTTGCTGCCAAGTAGACAGTACCAGCCGGCCATCCTTGGTTGTGATCTGGTTGACCTGGATGTCGTAATCAATTGGCTCGTGGCCGGCAACCGAGACAAGGCCGTCACCTAGCCTGCGGACGATGTTTTCGAGGGGCTGGATTCCAGACCAAGGGCCGAACGGCAATGCGCGCACAGAGTCAAGCCGGTGCGCGAGATAGCTCTTGGCGTAGACTTCCTTGAGTGGCACGGTCGGCTCGGTCGCGTCGCCCGGCTCGGCGGCCGCCCGCGTGATGCCTGATGGTTCGATGTAGCCGTGGAACAGCATCGCCCAGCCGTCAGGTGTACCGTCCCACG
>CAZVCQ010000640.1:0-1638 GCA_964626085.1 uncultured bacterium | reverse complement strand
CGGTTTCATGCTACACCCATCACTACAGGTGTCCATCGAACCGGGGGCACCCCAGCTTTCTTGAGCATGGTTTCCTCCTTTGCTCAAGTTTGTGTGCACCTGCACATCTTCTTCACCCGGCTATAATTCCGAGGGCAGCACAAAGTTCAGTTCTGAACCTGTTTTTCCTGGCCGGGATTGCAGGTGCTGCCCTTTGTCTTGCCTGCCGCGGCAAGCCACCGGATCGACTCGGTTCTTGCCGACGGCAGGAGTTGCTTTCCTGAAACACTAGTTCGCGGTAGATTTCCCCTGTGTTGACCGCTCGACTCATTTGTCGGCCCACATTCGCCGCACGTCCCTGGCCAGTGCGACAATCCCGAACGCATCGCCTTGATACTCGATGCAGGTACAGCCGTGGTCATCTGGTCGCTCGACCACGATATCCAGTCGGACATCTCTCGGGCTTGCACAGCGAGGATGAGACGCGAGCACCGAAGAGACCATTCCAAGCGCAACTGCCACACGCCACGCCGGACCGTCTCGCAGGCCTGCTCCGAAGAAGACCACAAGCGGCACCGGCGTGCTCTCGTTGCCAACGCCGGGCTGAAGGTCAGGCGCTCTTCGCATGGCTTGGGACCTGCTTCGGGTCGTGTCCCGCGCCCCAGGGCCTTCGTCTTTCAGGCCAACGCTCTGCCAGGCCGCGCGAACGTGCGGTGTGGCCGCATGACAGCAGAACTCGCCGGCACTGGTCGCCGCGCCGAAGTTGCCGGGTAAGAGAGCTATCCCAACCGGGACCCGGCAACCAAGTTCCCGTGCTCTCGCTGCAACATCGA
Source organism: uncultured bacterium (assembly GCA_964626085.1). GTDB lineage: Bacteria > Hydrothermota > Tepidihabitantia > Tepidihabitantales > Tepidihabitantaceae > UBA2258. The sequence goes on along the minus strand of CAZVCQ010000640.1, from coordinate 826 downwards.
GGTAGTTCTTGGTCTGCACTCGCACGAGCGACTGCATTGCGAGAGATGTGCCAGCAATGTACACGTGGCGCAAGCTTCAGCGAATCAAACAGATGCGCCATTTCGGGCGCTTGGTAGAAACCAGAGCTTCTGCCATTTGTGGCAGTGGCGCACACGACCGAAGATGTACTTAAGCCGTTCCCTTTCGAGAAGTTGTGGCGTCAGTGACACGGATGGCATAGGACTGCCATTTGTGGCAGTAGTTCAGGATGCGACCCACTTCAACCTTCCTCTCCCTCAAGGGAGACGGAGTGAAAGTGAGGAGGTATACCGGGGACTATTCCCCGAGGGTGTCAGTCGGAGTGGCTGCTGAGGTGGTGCTTACGGAGCAGACGATAGAAGTGCCTCTCGCTGAAGCCCGTGAGCTTGATGGCCTCAGACGTGTTTCCCTTTGCCTGCCTCAAGGCCTCGACCAGCATGGCTCTTTCAGACTCATCCGTCTTCACGCGGACCCTGCTACGCAGGTTCTCCTGCGGTTGCGCGGTTGGCCCGGCGTCATGCTGTCTGATCTCAGGCGGAAGGTCGGCGACTTGGAGAGTGTCACCGGCGGCGAGTATCACGGCCCGCTCGACAACGTGCTGGAGCTGTCTGATGTTGCCCGGCCATGAGAATCCGGCAAACAAGGCCAGGACCTCTTTGCTCGCCCCGCGAACCGGTCGGCTGTATTCCTGAGCTGCGCGGGCAATGAAGTACTCCGTAAGCACAGGCAAGTCCTCTTTGCGGCGTCGCAGCGGCGGAACGACGAGCTGGACCGTGTTGAGCCGGTACAGAAGGTCGCGCCGGAACA
>CAZVCQ010000639.1:0-1640 GCA_964626085.1 uncultured bacterium | reverse complement strand
AGAGTGGCCTCTTCTTTCCACCGTAAATCAAGTCCCAATGTCGGGACTAGGGTTGTCAGGCGTCAGAGCACGACGCGCGGGCCACTCAACCTGCGGGTGTCCCGCGGCAGGCGACGGCAGCGGCTTGGGACGCCGCGTGGAACGGCGCGACGCTAGCCCGCGACCTGGAGGTTGCCGACGCGGATTGTGGACGGGCCGTAGTAGCCGTCCTGGGCCATGGTCTCGGATGACAGTTTGATGTCGGCCAGCGCGTCGAACCAGTTGCCGATCAGCAGCCCGCCTTTGAACGATTTCACCGTCCCGTCTTCCCGCACTTCGCCGAGCCTGATTTCGGAAGCGAAGTCGCCCGAGGTCGGGTCGGCACGGAAGTCGGAGAAAGACCGGATGACTATCGTCCGGCCGGGGCCGAGGAGTTCCGCGGTCCGGTGCGGTCCGGCCGGCACGACCGTGTTGCCCATAGGACCGGACGGCTTGGCGCCCGGTTCGAGCAATCCGAGGTAGTGGTAGTAGCGCAAGCTGCCGAGGAGCTCGTCGTAGCAGCCGTCCTTGAGCAGGCAGACGCGGCGGGCGGGCTGAGCGTCGCCTTCGATGCGGGAGTCCGGGCCGAATGGTACGAGCGGGTCCGAGAAGACTGTCACGGCGTCCCCGGCGAGCGGCTTCTCGCCCCAGGCCGGCTTCCCCTTGGCGTAGCGCGACATCTTCTCGTAGACCGCGCGACCGGCAGAGTGAAAGGACAGCGGTTCGTACTCGAGCTTCATGAAATCGTGCGCCGCATCGCCCGCGAGCACGACCGGGCCCGCGTGCTGCGGGGGCGGGCCGGCCTGAGCGATGCCGCGCGCGTGGTCCGCGCCCATTTCTACGAGCACTTGCGGATCGAGGTCGCGGAGCCGGCGCGCGTGTGGACGGGCCGTGTGCTCGGCCACCTTGTCGCCGAAGCGGGCGATGAAGCAGATTTCGGCGTCGGCCAGGGTCGACGGATACTCGAGTGCGACCCCGGAGCCGGTCTCAACCCGATTGCGGGTCTGCCTCACGAACACCTCAAGGTTCGATACCTCGATGCCGAATTCGGGCGCAGCCTTGGTCAGGACCGCCTCCGAGAACCGCTGGACCCGGGCCAGCAGCGCGGGCGGTGAAAGCTCGAGCAGTTCGTGGTCGGCGAGCTCAACCTGCGGGAAGACGGCGGTCTTGTCAACCAGCGGGTAGGGCTTGTTCGGTTGGGTGCGCGCGGCGGCGATGAGCCCGGCGAGCGTTTCACTCACCGCGGCTTCGTCGTCCGACAAGAACTGGCCGACTGCCTCGCCGATGTAGTCGTTGCCGTCGGCCGTGTGCCGGCAGTAGGCGGTCACCCAGAGTTCCTCACTCGGCGCGGTGATGACTTCTCGCGGGTGCGGATTCGGTTGTCGGATAGACTTGCCTTCGCGGGTCGTGTAGATGCTGGGCAGGCGGATGACCGTGGTCGCCTCGGTCTCGGTTCGACGCAGGGACCAGCCGGCAAGACCCTCGGTCCTGGCGACGATTTCCTTGATCTTGTTGAAGTCCATGTTTCACCCCAATTTCATGCGGCAACGAACATATGGGCCGCCCGATGATACGCGGACGAATTCCTTGTGACCTTTGCCGCAGCCCCCGCCCGAGCTGAC
>CAZVCQ010000638.1:0-1646 GCA_964626085.1 uncultured bacterium | reverse complement strand
AAGGCGGCGAGCATGAGTAGCATGCGGTCGTCCGGCGACGTCGAGGCGGTCCGGCGGCTGGGCGAAGCCCGGGCCCGGATCGAGCAAGAAGTTGCCAAGGCGATAGTCGGGCAGAAGGAAGTGGTCGAGCAGGTGCTTACCTGTCTGCTCGCCCACGGTCACGCGCTGCTCATCGGCGTTCCCGGTCTGGCCAAGACGATGCTCGTCAACACGCTGGCCCAGGTTCTCGATCTGTCGTTCAACCGGGTGCAGTTCACGCCCGACCTGATGCCTTCGGACATCACCGGTACCGAGATAATCGAGGAGGACGCGACCACCCGGCGTCGGGGCTTCCGCTTCGTCGAGGGGCCGGTGTTCGCCAACGTGGTGCTGGCCGATGAGATCAACCGGACGCCGCCCAAGACCCAGGCCGCACTGCTGCAGGCGATGCAGGAGTACCACGTGACCGTGGCGGGACGGACATACCCGTTGCCCGCGCCGTTCTTCGTACTCGCGACCCAGAACCCGATTGAACTGGAAGGGACCTACCCGTTGCCCGAGGCCCAGCTCGACCGCTTCATGTTCTCGGTCTTCGTGGACTACCCGAGCCCGGCCGAGGAGATGGAGATAGTCAAGAGCACGACTTCGGCGTACGTGCCGGACCTGTCCCGGGTGCTGACCGCCGGGGAAATCGCGGAGCTGCAGGGGCTGGTGCGCCGCGTGCCGGTGGCCGACGAGGTCATCGCCTACGCGGTCCGGCTGGCCGGTGCGACCCGGCCCTCCGGCGAAGCGAGCCCGCAGTTCATCCGTGACTGGGTGAGTTGGGGCGCGGGGCCGCGGGCTTCGCAGTATCTGATTCTCGGGGCCAAGACCCGGGCGATGCTGGAAGGCCGATACACCCCGTCAACCGACGACGTGCGGGCGGTCGCCCGCCCCGTGCTGCGCCATCGCATCGTTACCAACTTCGCGGCCGAGGCCGAGAACGTCAAGCCGGACGCGATCGTCCGGCGGCTGGTCGACGAGCTGTGAAGAACCCGCTGAATATACCGCTGGCTTCGCTCAAGCAGGGCGAGAACAAGCTGAACTTCAGCCTGCAACCGTCCGACCTCGAACTGCGACCGCGCGAGGTGGCGGAGAATCCGTCGTTCGAGTTCTTTGTCGGCCCGGTCAACGTGGCCTTGGCGATAGTCCGCAGCGGGCTGCGGCTGATGGTGACCGGCTCAGTGTCTTACCGTGCGAAACTCGATTGCTCGATGTGCGGCTGCGAGTACGAGTACGATTTCAAGGAGCCGTTGACGGCCGAGTTTCTGAGCTGTGATGAAATCGGGGAAGACGTGATCGGCGGGTCCGAGTGCGAGGACGGGGGCGGGCTGCACGGAAACTGGCTGAACCTGCTGCCCATGGTGCATGACGCAATCCACCTGGCGGTGCCGATCGCGCCCCGGTGCCGGCCCGATTGCCGGGGGCTGTGTCCGGTATGCGGCGCGGACCTGAACAAGGGCCAGTGCCGCTGCGGGGTCGCCGGTGCGCCCAAAGCCGGCTCCGGGCGGCGTTCAAATTGACAAGCACGCGTTACCGGCGATACTGATACACTTTGCATTTCGACCTCTCCAAGTACATGAAGGACGAGCCCTCGCGGAAGTCTCAGGCGTCCCCGAGGGAGCTGG
>CAZVCQ010000637.1:0-1647 GCA_964626085.1 uncultured bacterium | reverse complement strand
CCTATCACGGTGATGGACCCGAAACCGAAGGGTCAGCCGGTCGAGACCGACTTGCCGGCCCAGCGAAGAGCGAACCCACCGACTCGATTCCGGTCGGTCAGTCCTGCTGCCGGTGATGGGCGCTTGCGGGCGGTGTACATTCGTATGACAATGAATCCCACTCTGCGTGAGCCGGACCTGCTCGAAGTCGAACCCTACGGTTCGAAGCCGGTGCTTCCGGGTGACGTCGTGTGCTTCAAGTCGCCGCTCACAGAAGTCCGCGTTGTGAGTCGCGTTGTCGGATTGACTCCGGCCGGCATCCACACCCGCGGGGATGGCAAGGAGTCTCCGGATCCGTGGACTCTAGACCGGGCCGAACTCTTAGGGCGCGTCGTGGTCGCCCAGCGCGGCGCACGACGCCAGCGGATTGCCGGAGGACGCCGGGGTCGCGCGGTAGCGATGCGGGTACGTTTCACTCGGGCAGTCTGGTCGGCGGTCAGAGGAATACTCCGCCGCATGTACAGCGCGTTGGCGCATCAGGGACAGCTTAGTCGGTTGCTCCCGCGGAGTTTGAGGCCGCGACTCGTGCGCTTCGAGGCGCCGCCGTACCTGTTCATGAGACTGCTCATCGGGCGCGCGACCATCGGCTGGCTTGACGTCCTGCGAGAGAAGTGGTTCATCCGGCATCCATTCCGTCTGTTCGTGGACGAGCAGACGTTGCCGAGTCCAGGGTCCTTGGTCCGGAGTCCAGAGTCCCAATGATGGATCGCTCCTTCGCTGCCGAAGTGCTCCTCCGGCGCACTTCCGCCGGGCATGTGCCGCAGGCCGAATGGGGACCAGGAACGTAACTAGGAGCCTGTCGGAGAACCCCTCGACAGAGCCACGGTGCTACAACCTATTGCGGTACTGCGCGATGCCGGTGTCAACTGGTGGTGGCCGTGCGTCCGAAACAGCCGGTTCTCCGACACGCTCCTAGGAGCTTACCAACCTGGTGAACTGCTGCGTAATCCGGCAGTGGCAGCAGCATAACATCGCAGGCAGACATTCGATTGCCGCACCTGTGGGTGAACTTGTGCAAGCTAATTGATTTGCTGTTAGTGTCTTAATACAGTACATCTGATGCGACAAATCTGGCACGCTAGATGCAATGCTGGTACTATGGAACCCACTCACGAGATGTGGGGTCAGTGCCCGATCCCTCCAGGACAGCAGCCCGTCGACGCGCGAGTTGTGGAACTGAACGCCGCGCCGAGTTCGGCCCACGTTTCAACTGGCTCGAACGCGACATCATCTTGACATAGGAGGTAGGACAGGTAAAATCCGCAGGAGTGGAAATGCCCAAGGTGGTCGGCCAGATGAACGGAACCGGAGGCCCAGAAGTCACCGGCTGGTTCCGTTCGCTGCTGGTGTCTACCGCATGGAAGCGCGTCCTGTTCTATCTTGTCACCGATACGGCCGTGGTGCTCATCGCCAGCTTGCTGACCCACCTTGCCGTAATCCGTCATGTCGAATCCGGCCTCGCGTACTACACCCACGGTGTGCTTGCTTTCGCGGCTGCGGCTCTGGTCTGCCAACTGGCTCTCGGCTTCCTGGCTTCGAGCTACAAACTGAAGTGGTCCACTTTCTCGCTGGTTGACGTTCCGCGCATCGTCTTCCCCAGCATCGCAG
>CAZVCQ010000636.1:0-1652 GCA_964626085.1 uncultured bacterium | reverse complement strand
CACGAAGACACAAAGACACGAGGCCCCGGGAGAAGTTAGAAGTCAGAACTGACGAGATCTCACCACCAAGAGACCAAGACACCAAGGGCCCGGACAATCTACAATCTGCAATCGTCAATCGTCAATCTCATATCGACCCGGTCTGCAAGATGGTCGTGCGCGAGGGAAGCGAGGCGGCGAAGTGGGACTACAGGGGCACGACCTACTACTTCTGCAACCCGAGCTGCCTGAAGCGGTTCCAACAGGAGCCGGGGAGATTCCTCACGCAGCCGAAGTCAGAAGCCGGAGTGCAGAATGCAGAAGGTAGAGTGTCGGAGGCGGATGGCGGACAGCGGATGGCGGAAAGCGACTCCGGACTGCCCGAGCCGGTGCTGCTCGACAAGGCGGAGTTGGCCTCGGCGGCCCCTGTCGAACAGTGGGGCAAGACCCAGACGGTGACACTTGCGGTCGGCGGCATGAGCTGCGCGAGTTGTGTGGCCACCGTGGAGAAGGCGCTCAACCGGCTGCCGGGGGTGAAGGCCGCAACCGTGAACTTCGCCATCGAGAAGGCGATCGTCGAGTTCGACCCCAAGGTCTCGCCGGTCGCCGTGCTTGAGAAGGCGGTTACCGACGTCGGCTATGAGGTCAGGCACGAAGCGGCCGGCGCCGAGGACCGCGCCGAAGCCGAGCTGCACCGTGCCTCAAACCGGTTGGTCTGGGCCTGGATTCTCGGGCTGGTGCCGATGCTGCTCATGCTGCTGCACATTGTCTTCATGACCCATATCCCGGGAATGAGCTGGATTGACGTCGTCTTTTGCGCAGCGGTCCTTTTCGGCCCGGGCTGGAACACGCTGCGCGGGGCGTGGGGTTCGCTGCGCGCCGGGTCCGCTTCGATGGACGTGTTGATTGTGCTTGGCGTGGGCGCGGCGTTGGCTTCCGGGGTCGCCGTGCTGGCCGGGCTGCCGATAAAGAGCTTTGCCGACGCCGGCGGCATGGTGATGGCCGTGTTCCTGACCGGCCGGTACATTGAGGCGCGGGCCAAGGGTCGGGCCTCACAGGCAATCAAGAAGCTCGTCGCCCTCGGCGCGCGCACCGCTCGGATTCAAACGGCGGAAGGCATTGAGAAGGAAGTGCCGGTTGCGCAGCTTGCGCCCGGCAACGTGATGGTTGTCCGGCCCGGAGAGAAGATTCCCACCGACGGCCGGATTGTCGAAGGCAGCACCAGCGTGGACGAGTCAATGGCGACCGGCGAATCGATGCCGATTGAGAAGAAGACCGGCGACGAGGTCATCGGCGCGACCGTGAACGGCAACGGCCTCATCAAGGTCGAGGCGACGCGCGTGGGTAAAGACACGTTCCTTTCCCAGGTCATCAAGCTGGTCGAGCAGGCACAGGGCACGAAGATTCCCACCCAGGCGTTTGCCGACAAGGTCACGGCCCGGTTCGTACCGGTAGTCCTGCTGGTCGCGGCGGCGACCTTCGCCGCGTGGTTCTTCCTGACGCCGAGTCTCAAGCCGATGCTGATATGGGCCGCCAGGTTCCTGCCGTGGGTGGACCCGAACCTCTCGGTGGTGTCGCTCGCGTTCTTCGCCGGGGTGGCGGTGCTGGTTATCGCTTGCCCGTGCGCGCTCGGGCTTGCGACTCCGACCGCGCTGATGGTCGGTTCCGGCATG
>CAZVCQ010000635.1:0-1653 GCA_964626085.1 uncultured bacterium | reverse complement strand
CCGGGCCCTTGAGCACTTCGATGAGCGGCGTGTCGAGCCACACCCCGAGGCGTTCGGTCGGCGTGGCCACGCCCAGGTTCCGGCCTTTGCACTCGCGGATGATGGCCGAAGCGGTTACGTCGCGGCTTTCCAGTTCGTAGATGAACCGGTTGCCTTCGGCGTTGACCAAGTGCGCGCCGACGCCCCGCACCTTCTCGGTAATCAGCAGGCCGAAAATCTGCTCGGGGTAGGCCGCGCCGGTCGGATGGTACTGGATGGTGTCGATGAATGCAAGCTTGGCCCCGGCCCGGTACGCAAGTACCAATCCGTCCGCGGTCGCTCCGTAGTGGTTGGTGCAGGGAAAGCCCTGGACGTGGAGCCGGCCACAGCCGCCCGTGGCGATGATGGTCGTCTTCGCCCGGACGACGAAGTGCTCCTGAGTTTCGAGGTTGACGAATGCTGCCCCGCGGCAGGCACCGTGTTCGTCGGTCAGCAGTTCGACCGCCGCGCAGTACTCAATCAGGTCCAGGTTCTGGTTGCGGAACTCGTCACGCAGGGTGCGCATTATCTCCGCACCGGTGTAGTCGCGCGCCGCGTGCATCCGCTTGCGCGAGGTACCACCGCCGTGAATCGAGACCATCGTGCCGTCGGCCTCTTTGTCGAACATCACGCCCATTTCTTCAAGCCACTCGATGATGCCCGGCGCGTCGGTGACCAGCGCCCGCGCCAGCTCGGGGATATTCTTGAAGTGGCCGCCGCCCATCACATCGAGGTAGTGCCGCTCCGGCGAGTCGTTCGTCTTGTCTGCGGCCTGGATTCCGCCCTGCGCCATCATCGTATTGGCGTCGCCGATGCGGAGCTTGGTAACGGTGAGCACCTTCGCGCCGCGGGCCGCAGCCACCAGCGCCGCGGAGACGCCGGCCCCGCCCGCGCCGATAATCAGCACGTCCACGTCGAACTTCGGGTGCTCGGCGTCGAACGTCGCCGGGCTCACAATCGGCCACGCCTCCAGCACGTCGGCGATTTCGAGCGGGGTGCGGTCACCCTTGTTCGGGCCAATGGCGAGCGCCCGCATCGACATCTCAATATAGTCGGGGTGAAAGCCCTTGAGCAGCTCTTTCTTGCCGTCGGCGCCGAGCAGGGGGATTTTGCCCTGCTTGATGCGGGCGTCGCGGGTCGCATCCAGCCGCTTGATGGAATCCTGCATGCTCTGCGGGTACATCATCCCTCCTTACGGCTCGACGTCGCGGACCTTGGGGTCGTAGAACAGAGTCGACAGTTCGGCTTCGGTCAGCTTGCCGAGCTTGTCGAGGCCGGGCTCGAACTTGCCCGCCTTGATTTCCTTCATCCGCTCGGCCAGGTGCGGCGATTTCTTCGCCACCTTGGCCCCATACAGCCGCCGTGCCAGGAGCCCGACGTGGTAGTGGACGATCTCGGCCGGGCAGCGTGAGGCACAGAGGCCGCACGTGATGCAGTCAAACGACATGTCCGCGACCTTGGCGATGTCGCCGCGGATGGCGGCATTGATGTAGCCCATCACGTCGATGTCCTGCGGGCAGATCTTGGTGCACGAGTTGCAGGCGATGCAGCGCATGATTTCCGGGTAGAAGCGGACGAGTACCTGCGTGTCGGCCGGCTCTTTGGCGATGTCGTACTGTTTCTTGTTCGCCGGGT
>CAZVCQ010000634.1:0-1664 GCA_964626085.1 uncultured bacterium | reverse complement strand
GGGAGCAGGAGCACATCTGGACTGCGCTCGCCAAGGAGACCGCGCACCAGATGGCAACACCGCTCTCTTCTTTCAGCGCCTGGCTCGACGTCCTGCGTGAGCGCGCGCCGGACGAAACGAAGGAGATGGAGCAGGACCTGATAAGGATGAAGGAAGTGCTGGACCGTTTCAGCCGCATCGGCATGCCACCGGAACTGACTCCACACCGCGTCGGCGCGGCAATCGAACGCTCGGTGGCGTTTGTCCGCCGCCGGGCGCCGAAGACGGTGACGCTCGCGGCCGAAGTCTTGGACGACGCGACGGTCCGCGTAGACGACGTGCTCTTCTCGTGGATGCTCGAGAACCTGCTGAAGAACAGCGTGGACGCAATCGGCACCAAGCCGGGCGAGGTCAGGGTCCGCAGCGCGCTTTCCGCGGACCGGCGGTTCCTCGAAATCGAAGTGACTGACTCGGGCGAAGGGGTGAAGACCGAACGGCTTTTCGAGCCGGGCGTGACGACCAAGAAGTATGGCTAGGGAGTGGGACTGACCCTGGCCAAGAGGATTGTTGAAAGCTACCATCAAGGCAAACTGCTGCTGAAGGAATCTCAGCCTGGGCGAACCGTCTTCTCCATATTCCTGCCCGTCAGCCGAGGCGCGGGAAGGAGTCCTAGCGCATCTCGCCGTCCTGACGATACGAACGGACAACCGTGAAGATACTCGCCTTCACTGCGTCATTCCGAGCCGCCTGGCGGCGAGGAATCTCTCTTCGACCGGTCGGAGAGACCCCTTGACTCGCTGCGTTCGCTCGGGGTGGCAAATCGGCAATGTGGCCGGGTCGTGGCCGAGTTCCTTCCGGTCGTTGACTCCGCGAAAGGACAATAGTGAAGATACTCTGGATTGACGACGAGATAGACATGTTCCGGCCTTTCATCTATGCGCTGAAAGACAAGGGCTATGAGGTCGAGACCGCGACCAACGGTCCGGATGGGATCGAGCTGGTCAAGACCCGCGACTTCGACCTGGTCCTGCTCGACGAAATAATGACCGGAATGGACGGGCTCGAGGTATTGCGCCGGCTCAAGCAGCTCGACCCGAACCTCCTGGTGGCGATGGTCACCAAGTCCGACCAGGAGGAACTGATAAACGAAGCGTTCGGCAAGCTGGTCGACGATTTCGTCATCAAGCCGTTCACGCCGGTGCAGTTGCTCGCTGTAACCAAGCGCCTGCTCGAGAAGAAGCAGCTGGTGTCAGCCCGCATCGCGCAGGAGTACATGGCGGCTATGAAGCAGCAGCACGACCTCGATTCATGGGACGGCTGGGTGGCCTATTACCGGCTGCTCGGCAACTGGCAGCGGCTGCTGGGCCGCTACGCCGACGCCGGGCTGCAGGATGTTGAGGTGGACCGCCGGCGCGAAGCTGACGGCGACTTCAACCGGTTTGTGGAGAGCAAGTACACAAGCTGGTTGACAGGGAAGGGACCGACCCTGTCACACCACGTGCTGGAGCGCTTTGTGCGTCCTCACTGGGCGGGCCCGAACACTTACCTCCTCGTGCTCGACTCGATGCGCGCCGACCAGTGGGATGCCATCGTTCCGCTGCTGGCGGACTACTTCGAGGTCGACAGCGACTACTACTGCTCGATACTGCCGACCGCGACGCCCTATTCGCGGAACGCCATATTCT
>CAZVCQ010000633.1:0-1664 GCA_964626085.1 uncultured bacterium | reverse complement strand
CTTCCTGCCGACAGGACCACGATCAACTCGTTACGTGCGGATTAGGGGGCCTACCTGTCCCTTGACTTTGCTGAGGTTATTGGTATACTTGCGCCGCTGCGGCTGGGGGCAAGGCAGTTGACCGGATGAAGTCAGATGTCAGATGAGAGATGTGAGAAGCTGGATGTCCGGATACTGCGGACTGGATGCCTGCGGACAGTCGCTGTTTTCTCGCCGACAATACCATTCGAGGAGGAGTTACGACCAAGATTCTGAAGAAGCAGGTGCTTTCTCCGGGGATCAAGCGTTTTGAGCTGGATGCCGCGGAGATCGCGCGCAAGGCACTGCCCGGCCAGTTCGTTGTCCTGCGGGTCAACGAAGAGGGTGAGCGGATTCCGTTGACCGTGGCGGATGCAATCCCGGACAAGGGCATTCTTGTAATCGTGTTCCAGGAGGTCGGCAAGTCCACGCGGCTGCTGGGCTCACTCAATGAGGGTGATGCGATTCTCGACCTGATTGGGCCGCTGGGCCTGCCTTCGCACGTCGAGAAGTTCGGGACCGTGGTCTGCATCGGCGGAGGAGTCGGGACGCCTGAGATATTCCCGGTGGCCCGCGGCCTGAAGCAGGCCGGCAACAAGGTGATTTCCATCATCGGGTTCCGCAACAAGGACCTGATTCTGATGGCGGAGGAGATGAAATCCGTGTCGGACGAGTTGATTGTTTCGACCGACGACGGCTCGAACGGTACCAAGGGCTTCGTGACCGACATGCTGAAGAAGGTGATTGACCGCGGCGAGAAGGTCGACCACGTGTTCGCGGTCGGCCCGGTGATAATGATGAAGATGGTGTCGAAGGTCAGCGAGCCGTTCAAGATTCCGACGGTGGTATCGCTCAACCCGATCATGCTCGACGCGACCGGGATGTGCGGAGTCTGCCGGGTGGACGTCGGCGGCGAGTCGAAGCTGGCCTGCGTGGATGGACCCGAGTTCGACGGCCACAAGGTGGATTTCGACGGCCTGATGGCCCGGTTGCGCACGTACCTCCCGGAGGAGAAGCTGTCACTCGACCAGTACGAGGCGGCCAAGTCGAAGGGCGGCTGCTGCGGCGGCAAAGGAGCGTGTCGGTGATGACCAAGTCAAAGTGCAAAATGCAGAGTGCAAAATGCAAAGTGACGGACCGGGCGGCGGACTGGAGACAGGAGGGCGCTGAGGCCAGGGCAGAAGTCAACGGCCAAAAGCCAGAAGCCAAAACGGCGGGCTGGATGCAGGAGCGGAGGGACAATGCCTAAGTCGAGTCCGACCAAGACGCCGATGCGGGAGCAGGAGCCGCAGGTCCGTGCCCGCAACTTCGAGGAAGTGCCTTTCGGCTACACGCCGGAAGAGGCGGTCGAGGAGGCGAAGCGTTGCCTCAAGTGTAAGAAGCCGAGTTGCGTGCAGGGCTGCCCGGTCAACATCAACATACCCGGTTTCATCGGCCAGATTGCCCTTGGCAACTTCTGGGAAGCGATGAAGGTGATGAAGCAGACGAATACGCTGCCGGCAATCTGCGGCCGTGTCTGTCCCCAGGAGTCGCAGTGTGAGGGTTCGTGCGTGCTGGCCAAGAAGATGGAGCCGGTTGCCATCGGCAATCTCGAACGGTTCATTGCCGACTGGGAGGCACAGCAGAGCGAGTGTGTGATGTTCGAG
>CAZVCQ010000632.1:0-1676 GCA_964626085.1 uncultured bacterium | reverse complement strand
GGTATGCGGCAACCACATCCGGGTTAATCTGCCTCATCGCATACGCCAGCGCCTCGTTCCCGGTCTTCGCAAGTATCACGTCCGCCTCCCGTCCGCCAATCTGCAATCTGAAATCTGCAATCTGCAATTCCTCATTTGCGCTCCTCTTCCATTGTGATCGCCTGCACCTTGGTCGGGCAGACGTTCGCGCAGATGCCGCAGCCCTTGCAGTAGTCGTAGTTGATGCCGGTCACCTTGCCGTCCTCGACTATGATGGCGGCGTCAGGGCAGAAAATCCAGCAGTTCAGGCAGTGGATGCACTTCTCCGCGCTCCAGCACGGGCGCTGTGACCGCCATGCGCCGGTCTTGTTGTCTAGCACGGCCTTCGGGTCGTCGATAATCGCCCCGCAAGGCAGCTCTTTCCAGCTCTTCAGTTTCGCCATCCTAGCACCTCACTTCTTCATACGCCCGGCGCACGCTCACTAGGTTCGGCTCGATGAACTTCTCCTTGCCGCCCCGGAACTTCTCGCTCAGCTTGTGCTTGATTGCCGCCATCAGCGGTTCTAACTCGAGCACGCCGGTCGCTTTCACCAGCGCGCCGAGCATCGGCGTGTTGGGGACGTTCTTGCCCACGGTCTCCATCGCTATCTTCGAAGCGTCCACAACGTAAAGCTTGATGCCCGCGGGCAGGTTCAACCGCTTGCGCAGTTCGGCCGGGTCGACGTTCGAGTTCACAAGCAGGATGCCCCCGTCGCCCAGGCCTTCGGTGACCTTGGCCGGCTCGATGAGCGATGCGTCGAGCACGACCACGACGCGCGGCGTGAGCATGCCGGCGTGAGAACGGATCGGCTTGTCGGATAGCCGATTGAACGCGGCCACTGGCGCGCCCATCCGCTCCGGCCCATATTCCGGGAACGCCTGGATGAACATCCCGGTATCGAGCGCGGCCTCGCCGAACAGGAGCGCCGCGGTTTTCGCGCCCTGCCCGCCGCGCCCGTGCCAGCGAATCTCCAGCGGCTGGCCGCTCAGCATAATGCAGGATTCAGCCATCATGTCTCCAATCCACGGAGCGCGCCGCCGGCCGATACGGCCCGCGTCCCGGCTCCGTCTTTCGTCAATCGCCAATCGGAAATGTCATTCTATTGTCGTTGCGGACTTAGATGGTAGCAGCCCGCCGCCGAAAGTCAACGCCCATCGGCCAGCGTCCCAGTGAACTCGTGGCTCCCGGCCGCCACGGACCCATGCCTACAGGCACTCGATTCCGGCTTCGCGCAGGGACGCGAGTATCTTCTCGCCCATGCGCTTCATTGCCTCTTCCGGGTAGCGCATCTTGAACAGGAGCTGGGCCGCGTTTCCGACTTCCATCCGCGCCATGATCCGCGCTACCTTGTCGGTGAAATCGGGACGCGACTGCTCGTCCATTTCCAGCGCCTCCTGGTAAGTCCGCTTGAAGTACGACTTCACATCCCCGGTCAAGTCACCGTACTTCTCGCGGTAGAGCTGTTTCAGTTCTTCCGGCGACTTCTCCTCGTACCGCTCCGAGTGGACCATCGCCGCCCGGGGCAGCTTGGTGATGCCCGCCGGCACCTTCTTCGGGTATCCAACGCAGAGCGCCACGACCGGTACAACCTTCTCGGGCAGGCCGAACTCGCTGCGGATCTCGGTCATCGCGGCCAGCACCATGCCGATGTAGACCG
>CAZVCQ010000631.1:0-1678 GCA_964626085.1 uncultured bacterium | reverse complement strand
GGGGAACGGTCGTAGTAGTCGACGCGGCCGATGCCGAAGGGGAACATGGCGACGAGTTTGTGTTCTTCGTCCGGCTCGATTCTGAGCAGGGTTACAGCGTCAACTATGCCGAGCGAACGACCGATGCGGTTGGCTTCGGCCAGGGCATAGGTACGCTGGCGGGCGTCGGTTACGCGGCCGAGCCAGACCTGCGGCTCGTAAGCCGGTGCGCCGTCAAGCAGGGAGAGCGGCTCGGAGCCGGTCATGGCCGTGTGAAGTTGGATGAGTTCGTCGTGACCCTCTTCGATTTCGAAAAAGATTGACTCGCCGCGTTCGACGCACCGGGAGAAGGAAACGGCAAGCGGATGGAGGTTGCGCCGGACTCTGCCGACGTGGTCGGAGACGTTCTGGATTTCGTCGAGGGTAACAGGCGTAAACGGCAGTACAACCGGGACATACGGCCTGACGCGGTAGTACCAGGTCGGAAACTGCTCTCTCAGTTCCTGAATCTGCGCCTCGCTGTCCAGTTTCGGGAAGGCCACGACGCAGTACTGGGCCGCCTTCACACTGCAATTCTAGCAACCTCATGTGGTTCTGGCAATAGCGGAATAGGCACAGGTCTCCGGGGGTAGATAGAACTGAACGAGAGTGGGATTCATACCCACCGGTTGCATGATCGCCTCCTTCGGTCTGCGACGAGGAACGAGGTCCGGCTGCGCCACCCCCCCCATCGGTGCAGCCGGACCTTTCCTGATTGACACCCGGAAACGCCACCGCATAATCACTCCCAGATGAGAATCTGCTGGATTACCTTCGCCGCTGCGCTGTGGCTTGTCGCGTGCGCGGCGCACACCGAGACTCGGCCGGCTCGAATCGTACCGGTCGGGCGGTTCCTCGTCACCCAAGACAGCAGCACTCGGTTCCTGACCATCTCGGCTGCGCTCGACTCGGCCCGAGATGGTGATACGGTGTTCGTGATGCCGGGCGAGTATCATGAAGTCGTGAAGGTCCTGAAACTGCAGCACATCACGCTGCTTGGCGCTGACCCTGCTACAACCGTAGTTGATGCCGGAGACGCGTATGCGGCAATCGAGCTGCGCACCGACAGCAATCGGATTTCCGGGTTCACGGTACGCGGTGCTGATTCGCACGGGATATGGGTGAGAGACGGACAGCAGTTCGTCGACCACTGCCTCATCGTCGGCAACGGTGACCGCGGCATCTACCTGAGTTCCTTTGCCGGACGAGCCTTCGCGAACATCACGCACTGCACGGTTGCGGACAACGGTGAGGTCGGAATCCACGCGGCCCGGGACGACTCGAACACGGTGATTACCGACTGCATCATCGCATTCAACCAGCGAGGGATAGTGACCGACCAGCCCGAGGGCAAACTCGTCGTGCGGCGGAGCTGCCTGTTCGGCAACGGAGTCGACTTCGACCGGGTGACACCCGGCGATAGCAGCATCCTCCGGGATCCGCGCTTCGTTGACCGCGAAAACGGCGACTACCGGCTGAAAAGAGGCTCACCCTGCATCGGCGCGGGCGAGGGCAGAACAAACCTCGGCGCGTTCTAACTAACTGTCAGTTCGCGCTTTAGGCTGGCTCACGCGCTCTACCTACGCGGCGAACCTGGGGTGGAGGTGCGAGGGGGGTCTAATTCGGTAACCCATAGTGTTTCAATGACCTAGGCCTATGG
>CAZVCQ010000630.1:0-1690 GCA_964626085.1 uncultured bacterium | reverse complement strand
AACTTCCCACCCTCGTCCCGACAGAAGAGCAGGGTTTTGCCCGTCTTCTTGCACCAATTCTCGACATCACGCGGGAACGAGGGACAATCGGCCAGTACCTCAAGCACATCCCCGGCCTGCATCTTCGGTGCCTCAATCGCCATTTTCAGGATCGGCTGGGGACACTTCAGCCCCAGCACATCGAGAGTCTTGCTTGCCATCGTTCCTCCTCAGAACGAGAACGTAATCTGAGCGCCCTGAATCTCAGCCAGGAACGTGGTCGCGCCGACCAGCTCAACGTCGTTACGCAGGTCTTCTTTCTTCACGTCGCACGCTTCCAGACCCAGCTCGCAGAAGTACAGCTTGCCGCCGAGACTCTTGACCCCGTTCCACATCTCGATGAGGTCCGGGTAGCCCTTCTTCTTCGTCCCCTCAATCACGCCCGGCTTCAATGCGGCTACCGCGCCCGGCGTAAAGAACACATATACCGTGTCGCCGCCCGCCGCTGCGGACGAACCCAGCACGAACGTTGGGAACAGGTTCTTCGGTTCGGACCCATTGCAGACAATGGCTACTTTGCCCATCACTACCTCCTTTGGGGTTGTTTTGTAGGAGACAACCGCTCGGGCCTCGCCGCTGACGCAAACCGCCACCGCGAACCGAGCGTGCTGGCTATCCTAGCTGTAGAGACACGCCCAATCGTTGGTCAGGATAATAGAGTCTCACCGACTGGGTGTCAAGAAACCTTCGCCACGAAGGATGTGCTACAGCACATCGTGAGCCCCTGTCTGGAACCTACGTGTCTGAAGTGCTACCCGCGTGGCTGGTAGTTCGTCACGCTCGCGCGGGCTCCGATTCCTTCGGTAGCAGTTCCTACGCTCGCAGTTGTACCAAAGCGATACGCGCTGGCCCTATCCGAAGAAATCTCGCCGGTCTCGGAATCGACCTACCTCGAAGAATTCCAACTCGATGGTGTCAATAACTCACCGACAACTCGTCGGCAGACCGCAGGAGCATCACCCCAGTGATGACGTCCCAGTTGTTGTACTGGTACTGGGGCAACCTCAACCTCCGCGCCTGCAGCCAGCACTCCGGCATGTCGTTCAAGTGCTTGGTATCACCACAGGTGCGCCGAGTGAAACCGGAACAAGCCTCCTGCCCGGGCGTCGATCAAGGACGGCCAAACGCGCGGGTCATTCGGCGCTTCGCGCGGGCGAACGGCTGTGAGAATCAAAGCGTCGGGAAGGACGGGCGGGGCGGGCTATTGCTGGAACGCGGACAGGAGCGCGGCGGCGATGATGGGGATTTCGTCGCGGCGGAGGGTACGGAAGTCGAGCACGTACTCGCCCTTCTCGACCCGACCGAACACCGGCGGTCGATTGAGGCGCATCCGGCGGGCAAGCTCGTCCACGTGCATCGTCTGGGGCCGGATGGCGACCACCCGTGATTCAAGGCTCTCGGTCGCGAGGGACCCGCCACCGATTTCGGAGAGGGCGGATTTGACGGTGAACTGGGCTTTGTCACTCAGGCTTGGGACACGATCCGAAATCCCAGGAGGATTTCGGTCATGTCCCGCGCCCGTCATGTCCCTTCGTACCCGGCGCACGAGTGCCTGCGCCTCACGCTGCATCTGGTCGGGGGTCTTGAGCAGCAACTGAAACAACGCGGGCTCTTTCACAACCCGCTCCTCGTCGAGGTAGAGGTCGAGCGC
>CAZVCQ010000629.1:0-1690 GCA_964626085.1 uncultured bacterium | reverse complement strand
ATAAGTACCGTCATTAGTCGAATATCCTCGCCAGGAAGTACTCGAACGGCCCGATTATCGCCTTGGAGGCGGCGGCCATGTCGCTGGACCCGACCTCGATCCAGTGTATGTACAGCACGTCGTCCTTGATTTCCACGGTCATCGTGCCCGGGGTCAGCGTGATCGAGTTAGCCAGAAAGACACGGGCGATCTCGGACTTCAGGCTGGTGCGGATCTTCACGACACCGGGCTTAATCTGCAGGCCGGGAGACAGCACACGCAGCGCCACGTCGATGTTGGACTTGAGGCACATGTAGGCAAAAACCGGGATGTAGACAAGAAGCCAGAACCAGCGGACCGGGTTGAGCAGGTGTGATGGCTTGACCGGAAGGTATTGTCCGAAGAAGGCCGCGCTCAGAAGCGCCGCCCCGACGCCGGCAATGACCTCCTGATAGTGGAGGGTGTATACGAGCAGCATCCAGACCGCGAATCCGAGGACGAAGTAGGCGATCCGTTTGCCCATTTATCCTCCGAGGACCGTCCGGGCATAGCCGAGCCCGTTCAACAAGACCTGAGCCGCGGGCCCGACCAGCTTGTCGAGCGCCGGCTTGAACCCGATGCCGAGCGCCAGGGTCAGAACCAGCAGAGCCAGCATGGCAAGCACCATGGTGGCTGGGGACTCACGTGCCGCTGTCGGCTCCCGGTCCTTGTGGCTGAAGAATGCCTTGTTCGCGACCTTCACGAGATAGCCGAGGGTCACGGTTGAGAAGAGCGCGGCCAGAATCGCCAGCCAGTAGAGCTTCGCGGACACCGCCCCGATGATGATGAAAAGTTTGGAGAAGAACCCGGCAAAAGGCGGCACGCCCGCGAGCGAAAGCGACCCGAGCAGGTACGACCAGACCGTGACCGGCATCTTCCTTTCGAGACCAGACAGCTTGTCCAAGTCACGGGTGCCGGTTGCGTACTCAACCGACCCGGACGTAAGGAACAGCAGCCCCTTGCCCAGAGCGTGGGCGAGAACGTGGAAGAGCGCGCCGACTATTGCCCAGTAGTTGCCGATGCCTAGTCCGATCAGTATGTACCCGATCTGGCTGATGCTGGAGTAGGCCAGCAGCCGTTTGTAGTCTCTCTGTGCGTAAGCCAGCAGCCCGCCGGCAACGATCGACAGTACGCCGAACGCCAGCAGCAGGTTAAAGAACGCGGGTGCGTTGGCTCGGGAGAGGCCGAAGACGTTGAACATGACGCGGCACATCGCATACACGCCCAGGACCTTGATGAACACGCCCGAGAGCAACGCCGAAACCGGCGCGGGTGCCGAAGGATGCGCATCCGGCAGCCAGGCGTGGAACGGCACCATCGCCATCTTGACCGCGAACCCGACGAGGAACGTGGCCACAATGAACCAGAAGAGTGGGGTGTGACCGAACTCGGCCATCACCTGCGAGACCACGGCCATGTTCAGGGTCGAGGCCTTCGCGTAGAGCAGCGCGATGGCCAGCAGTATCGCAGTGCCGCCGATTTCGCCGATAACCATGTACTTGAACCCGGCCTCAAGCTCGTCGAAGTCAGTCCCGAACGCGACCAGAGCATATGACGAGACCGCAGCAATCTCGATGAACACGAACATGTTGAAGATGTCGCCGGTTATGGTCACGCCATTCAAGCCGGCCAGAACCAGCATGAAAAGTGCGAAGAACTTCCAGCGGCCGGT
>CAZVCQ010000628.1:0-1706 GCA_964626085.1 uncultured bacterium | reverse complement strand
GGAAGCTGAGCCTGACCGACTTCGGCTACAACTTCACTCAGAAACAAGTAACCAACTATGGCCTGATGCTGACCAAGGACCTCCACTGCTGGGAAGCATTCGCCAAGCTCCAGAAACTCGGAACGCGCTGGAGCTACGATTTCGAGGTACGCATCAAGAAACTACCGGACCTGAAGATCGGCAAGGGCACGTTCGGCAGCCTGCTGCCGAAGATTGGAGGATAGTGAACATCTACCTCGCCTCGACCTCTCCCCGTCGCCGGGACCTGCTGCGGCGACTCGGGCTGCGATTTCAGGTGATGACTCCATCCGCGAGCGAGGAACCCGACGCAGTTGGACTCAAAGCAGGAAGCACTCCGGCCCGGTACGCAGTCGCGTGCGCCAGGGCCAAGGCTCTGTCGGTTGCGGAACGCACCGGAGCCGGACTCGTCATCGGCGTCGACACGGTCGTCGTATGCGGCAAGCAGATACTGGGCAAGCCACGCAGCCGGGCCGAAGCCCGCAAGATGCTGAACATGCTCTCCGGTCGTACTCATTCGGTCATCTCCGGGGTAGCGGTCGTGCGGATGCCGGAGCGCAGTGTGCTTACCGCGTCGGAGACCACGGCGGTCTCGTTCCGCAAGCTCGGCAAAGCTGAGATCGAGGAGTACATTGCCGGGCCCGAGCCTTATGACAAAGCCGGAGCCTACGGCATCCAAGAGCGTGCGGGAATCTTCGTCAGCCGAGTATCGGGATGCCTGCTGAACGTCATCGGCCTGCCGGTTCCTCTGCTGCTCGAGCTGCTCCGTACGTCCGGCTGGCGCCCCGCGTAGCCCTCAAGACAACCAGCTCCAGACTCGAGACTGAGATGCCGAGACTTGCTCAGGGCAATCTGCAATCTACAATCTGCAATCTGAAATGCCTTACGGCCCGGCCTTCCAGACGTTCAGGTAGTAGTTGTAGTCCGCCGCGCCCAGTTTGTTGTCCACGATCACGTGGTATAGCCCGACCACGGGAATCAGGACCAAGAAGGTGTTGATTGTGTCTGGAAGTCGGAGCAGCGGAATCGCGGTCTCACCGGCGACCCACTTCGTGAAGTTTGCGTCGTCCATGACCATGAGGTAGATGTTGCCCGAATCCGACCCCCAGTAGCCGTAGAGCTTGTATCCGGCTCGTATCGTGTCCGACCACGCATGGAACTCGCCGGCCTTGACCGCAGCATCCCAGAACAGCACGCCCGCGGTCTCGGCGCGTACCGTCACCGTGATGCTGTCGCTTGCAGTCAGTCCGTCCTCATCCGTAACCGTGACCCGGATTGCGCCCGGTCCCGAAGACTCGGGCGCGAACCAGCGCACGTTCTTGCCCCAATCCCAGCCGAGTCGACCACCTTCCTGGTACCATGAGTACGATAGCTGCTTGAAGTCCGGGTCGCTGGCGTTGCACGTATAGTCGACGCTATCCCGCGCCTCAACCGAACGGCTGCCGTCAATCGACGAGATAATCGGGAGCTCCTTCGGTTGCGAACACGCGGCGACAACCAGAAACAGTAAGGCCGCTGCAAGCAACACCGGCCGGGAAGAACTCAGCATAGCTTCAGTTCTAGCAACCCAGCCCATCGCTGTCAACTGAATCCTGCTTGAGGGCACGCTTGACTAGACGGTTCGCTGCTCTAGAATCGAGCCTGCAACGAGAGATACGAGCCGAAGTGGCGGAACTGGCAGACGCAGC
>CAZVCQ010000627.1:0-1709 GCA_964626085.1 uncultured bacterium | reverse complement strand
GCACGTCCGTTATGCCGCCCTGTAATGCAAGCTATTTTGTACTCCGGGTAATAGCTGGATTCTAGGGCTCGCAGCCCAGGTTGTCAAACCAGCGGGTTGAGCCGTGGGACGACACCTACGCCGGTGCATAGCACGCCAAGGGGTCACAGGTGCACGTGTGGCGCGGACACTGCAACCCTGCAAACTGGGAACTGGTCACTGCCGCCACCGTCGGCTGAGCGTGTCAAATGGACGGGCGCGGCTAATTCACAATCTTGAATCTGGTATGGGTTACCTGGTCCGTCGCGGGGCGCGTCCGCGCCGCGCGGCGTGAACCGAGGCGGCGTCCCGAAGGCCGCCGCCGTTGTATCAGACAATCGCGCTAGCGCCGGACGACCAGCTTGCGGTCCAAGGTCGTGCCGCCGGCGGTCAGCCGGCAGAAGTAGACCCCGCTCGCCACCGGTCGGCCATGGTCGTCGTCAAGGTTCCACGTCGCCTGCCGCTGCATCGGTTCGGCCGCGCCCGACACGACCGAGCGGACCAGCCGTCCGTTCGCGTCGTAGACACGGATGTCGGCCGCTCCCGCCGTCGGGGTCGCGTAGCTGATACGGACGTGCGACCGGGCCGGGTTCGGCCCGGCCGTGAATACGAAGCCCGGCGGCACGGTGTTCGACCCCTCACCCACGCCGGTCATCGGCTCGTGCACCTTGAACCGCCAGATCCACGGCAGATGGATCGAACTGACGTAGATGCATCCGCCGTCAACCGGGTCGTTCCGGAACCCGATTCCCGACATGTAGTTCGCCAGCCCGGTCGGGAACGTGTCCAGCGGTGTGAACGTGTTGGCGCTGGTATCAAACGCCACGTACATCAGCTTGTGCGGCGAGGCGTTGCCCGGCGAAGTCCAGAGCCGGTTCGCATACATCGGGTCGAGCACGAGGTCCCGGGCGATGGTCGAGGGGAATCCGCCCGAGCGGCTCAGGGTCTTCGTCACCGTGCCGTCCGGCGTCATCAGGTAGATGGAGAGATCGCTGCCGAACGTCGTAGCCCAGAAATGAGACCCGTCCCAGTCCAGGCCGCGGACCTGCAGCCCGCCGGTCGGGTAGAAACTGCGTACGTACGTCCCGTCCAGCGTGTACACCTCGCAGAATTCAGGGCTGGCGAGCCGCGACACGCAGAGTGAGTCGCCGAACGCGCAGATCGAGCAGAGCGAGATGCCCGACTGCGCCGGGAACGAATCGATGACGGCCCCGGTCAGCCGGCCCCGGTAGAAGACCTTCTGCTCCTGCAGCGCGCAGAACACCGTGTCGTTCCGCACGTAGATGCACTGGTACGACAATCGAGACGGTATGGAATCGAGCAAAACGAGCCTCGAGTCGTCGGGCCGGCACTCGGACAGCACCGGCACGCAGACCCCGCTCGGCAGCGTCGCATCGGAGCCGAAAGCGGCCGCCAGGACGGGCACGAACAGAACGAGGACGAGCTTCAGCATTGTTGCCTCCCGCGCGCTAATGACGCTACACTCAGAGTAGTAAGGCAAGACGCGGAGTCAAGCTGCGCCCGCTGACCATCCGCTGTTCCGCCACTCGGAATGAGCTGACCGCCAGGTACGCCAAGACCACCAAAGCTCCGGCCCGGCAGTTCTGCATACTGACATCTCTATTCCGGCGCACCAATGTCGGATTCAGAGTTGACAGCGCGTGCTTGACTGCGGCGGGAAAGCCGGCTAG
>CAZVCQ010000626.1:0-1713 GCA_964626085.1 uncultured bacterium | reverse complement strand
AGAGCTAGCAAATGCCGCCTAAGAAACTGTCCAGCAAATCGGGGGCAGTCCAACTTCGTGCTCACCGGCGGGTTCGAGAAGCTCACGAACAGCACCGAGACTATCAGCGAAGGTACGGCAATGGCATACATGGCTAGTCAGGCTTGGCCCGGCGACCCGGGCATTCTCGTGCTTACGGGCAGTGAACACCCCAGCGAGCTGGCCGTCATAAGGTGGGGCATTGCCAGCGACACGTGGGACACCCTCATGTGGCAAGACCACGCCGAGTCTCCAAAGCCCAAGTACCCCGGCACATCTCTGACCACCGCCGATCCGGTTGGAGGGTCTGGGTGGTATGCGGGGGCCGTGTTCGGTGGTTCGGTTAAGGGAATCGACCGCCCATGGGGCTACCAGCCGACCCTCCCCCCTCAAGACTACAAGTGGTGGGAATTCGGCGAGGACGCCTTTGACGCGCTTCCGGAGACGCTCGGCCCCGGTGCCACATTTGTCATGGGTCCGGCTCCCTTCTGCTACCTTACAACCGGTGCGCCATATTACCAGGATGGTGAGGACTGGGTCACGGGAGACCCCACTTACCACTTCTACGCAATAGACCCCGAGCGCAAGAAACATAAGAAGCACAATGGAGGTTCCCAGGCCGGTGAGGTCCATGCCGGAGGCCTGCGGGCGCAGATCATCGCCTCAAGCCACGGTGTGGAGGTTGAGTATCAGTTGCCCGCTGCTGCTCACGTACGCGCTGCCTTGCACGACGCGGTAGGGCGACAGGTCGGCGTGCTTGACGCCGGCGAACGACAGCAAGGCGTGCATCGCCTGAGCTGGAACCGAGACGGAGAAGGCCGGACGCTCAGTGCGGGGACCTACTTCGTTATCCTTGACATGGGCAAAGAGCAAGCTAGGCTGAAAGCAGTGGTCAGATAATACTGTCATTCGGAGGGGCGGGGAGACCGCCCCTCCGATACTGGTGCTCTGGTAAGGAGTAACTGATGACTTCTAGTCTGTTCGCCATACTCTGCTTGGTCGCTGCGCCCTGGTTCTCGCCCAACGTGCGCATCCACCAAGAACGGCGCAGCCACGCGTCCTTCGATCCCGCCATTGCCATCGGCCCGGGCGCGCCTTCTCGCCAGCCAATCTACGTTGTCTATGAGGACGATTCGATGGCCGGGTTTGTCCCAATGGACGGGAAACTGATGTTCCAGAAGTCCACGGACGCGGGCGCGACATGGCTCGCCGAGGACAAGCTTGTCCGTCATATCGGGTACACCGGCCTTTCCCCTGACGTGACGACCGACCCCGACGGCAACATCTACGTCGTCTATACCGGCCGCGATACCAGCGGCAGTGTGGGTCATTACTACTGCGTTAGCTCGACCGACGGCGGTGTCACGTGGTGCGAGCCGGTGCGGGTCGACGACAACGAGACTGAAATCGTAGTCCAGTGGACGCGTGTTGCCATAGATTCTGCCGGCAACCTCTTCTGCGTGTGGCCCGCTAAACGCGACGGGAGACCAAACATCTTGTCCTCGGTATCGACCGACCGGGGAACAACGTGGGGCGCTAGCGTCCCGGTAAGCAATGACACGACGAGTGGTTTTTACGGCTTCGCCGACGTAGACGTATCTGTTCAGCCGGGCACGAACCAATACCTCGTGACCGCCGTTAACCGCCGCCACACGTCACCACTGCCCGTTGAGATAGCCGCGTACCTGTACCGTT
>CAZVCQ010000625.1:0-1719 GCA_964626085.1 uncultured bacterium | reverse complement strand
CATTTCGGACTGACATGCTATTGGAGCACCCTCGAAAGTCAAGCAAACCCTCCCCAGTAACCGGCCAGTTGCCTCCTCCGCGCTTGACTTGTCGTCAATGTCGCCTAACTTCTCAGCAGCAAACCGACAGGAGGCACCTTGTCAGTAACCATTCTCATTCTATCCACGCTGTTGTCTGTAGCCCCGCAGCCGGAGTTGCGCACGTTCCTGGGCCGGCGGGCATACGATTCGGCAGTCCACTACTACAGCGGCCGCCTCTCTCGTCACATCAACGACGTCGAAGACATGAGCAACCTTGCCCGGGTCTATGACCACTGGCACAGATTCGACTCAAGCCTTGCCTGGTGGAGCCGCGTGCTCAAGCAGGGCCCCATTGACGACTCTGCCATCGTCGGCCGCTGGTACGCCATGTACCACCGCGACGAGAAAGACTCGCTGAAGCTCCCGGATACCAAGAAGCTCATTGCCGCCGAGGCCGCCCGTTTTCTGCTCCCGAGCATCATACCAGTGAAGAGGGTCCAGGAAGAGTACTGGTGGAGGTTAACCGTCGCCTACGACGGTCTGATGATCTCGGACAGCACCCAAGCCAGCAAAGCTGCCTGGATGCTGGCCCAGTGGTATCCCGACTCGCCGCGGGGCTACGAAGTCACAGGCAACATGTTCTACGACTCGCTCTACCCGGTATGGACCAACGACACGCTTAAGATCCCTCTCATCCGCCGGTTCCTCGACCGGCTGCCCAGAACTGAATGGCGGCAGACGTTCTACATGTTCCTGCTAAGCTCCCGGTTCGGGCTCAAAGACACGGCCGGGCTGCGTGCCGACGCCGCCGAGATGGTAGCCGACGACACGCTCGACCCGTTCCGCTACCGCTACGCCGCCGCCCTGTTCAACCGCCTCAAGTTCGACCCCAAGACTACCGAAGCCTACGCGCGCAAGGCCTGCGAGCGCACAGCAGCAGGAGGAGCGAAGAAGTCCCCGAACAAGCCCCAGGAGCAGTGGGATATCGAGTACCACGGGCTCGTCTTTCAAGCCCGGCTGGCTTGGGCCGAAGCTCTCAAACTCCAGGGCAGGCTAGCCGAAGCCGAGGCTTGCATAAGCCCCGCTCCAAAGATGTTCCGCTGGGACCCTCAACATGAGGCGACGCCCGGCCCGTTCCACTGCCTGCTCGGCGAAATCAAGGAAGCGCAGGGCGACACCAGCGCAGCGTTGACCGCCTATGCAAAGGCCATGGAAGCAGGCGACTCCCGCAACTACTGGTCGCCGCGCGCCGATTCCGGGCTAAAGCGCCTTCGACCGATGACCGACCGGCAGGAGCTTGAGTTCGGTCGAACGGAGCTCGGCTACACCGGGCCGGTCTTCGCAGACGTGACCGACTCGTTCGGACTCAAGGACCGGCATGAGTCGCGAGTCGCCTGGGGCGACTACAACAACGACGGGTTCGAGGACCTGCTCCTGAATGGCTGCGTCCTGTTCCGCAATGACGCAGGCCGCGGGTTCACCAACATCACCGACTCCGTCGGCCTGAGCAAGGCCAACGGTCGGGGCGGGCTGTTTGCCGACTTCAACAACGACGGCTGGCTCGACCTGTACGTCGCCGCCGGCGAAGGCGGGACGCGGTTCTACAAGAACGACTCGGGCCGGTTCGTGTTCCTCTCCGACCGCGCCGGCGTACCGGACAACAAGTGCCCGACCGAAGGCGCGGGCTTCGCGGACTTC
>CAZVCQ010000624.1:0-1738 GCA_964626085.1 uncultured bacterium | reverse complement strand
TGCACAACGTCGTCGGCATAGACCTGAACCCGCTCGCCGTCCTCACCGCCCGCGTCAACTACGTCCTCGCCATCGCGCCCTTGCTTGAGCATCGCCGTGGAGAAGTCACGTTGCCGGTGTACCTGGCAGATTCGGTTCGTGTCCCAGCCACTGGAAGGGATATCGAGGCGACTGACGGATACCTTTTCCCGACGGCAATCGGCAAGTTCGTCGTGCCAATTCCTCTCTGCGAGCCGGCCGGTCGTTTCGATACGTTCTGTGGCCTTCTAGAAGAAGCGGTAACTGCCGAGACAGAGACTGACATCTTCGTCACCCGTGTAGAGAAACGACTGGGTCTCGTCTGTGGCACGCAGGATTGGTACGAGCACCGGCGCGAGTTGCTCAGGGCTCTGTACACGCGCTTGCTGGAACTCCACAAGCAGGGGATGAACGGTCTCTGGGCGCGTCTGCTCAAGAACAACTTCGCGCCACTCACCATCGGTCGCTTCCACTTCATCGTCGGCAACCCGCCGTGGGTCAACTGGGAGAGCCTGCCTGACGACTACCGCGTGTCGCTCGTCCCGCTCTATGAAGACCGCTACAAGCTGTTTCCTCACAGCGGCTTCAGGGCGCGGCACGGTAGCTCGAAGATAGACATCTCAACGCTGATGCTTTACGTCGTTTCGGATACGCTCCTCGCACGAGGCGGTAGGTTGGGCTTCGTCATAACCCAAAGCGTGTTCAAGACCGACGCCGGGAAAGGCTTCCGCCGGTTCAGTATCGCGACGGGCCCAGACGACGAGGTCCCACTGCGTGTGCTGCATGTGGACGACTTCGTGGAACTGAACCCGTTTGAAGGCGCGTCGAATCGCACCGCAGTGCTGATCTTGGAGAAGGGCACCCGCACGCGCTACCCCGTGCCCTACACCATCTGGCGCAGAGAGAAAGGTGCTCGTTTCACGTACGAGAGCACGCTCGATGAGGTGGTGTCGGCAACCAGCCGATCTAAGACGGCGGCGGAACCGGTGCAGCGCGAGGACATTGCCTCGTCATGGTTGACGGCGCGCCCGAAGGCGCTAAGAGCGCTGCGCCAAGTGCTCGGGGCGTCGCACTACAAGGCACACGCCGGGACATTCACTGGCGGCGCAAATGCGGTCTACTGGTTGGAAGTCGTGAAGGTGAGGCCCGACGGCCTTGTCATCGTGCGGAACATTACCGAAGGAGCCAAGGTCAAGGTGCCGGAGGTGACGGAACCCGTCGAGTGCGACCTTCTGTATCCACTGCTGCGTGGGAGGGACGTTCAGCGGTGGACGGCGACACCATCCGCTCGTATCCTCGTCCCTCAGGACCCGGCCGACTTCAAGCACGGGCTCCCGCCCAAGACATGCCAAGCGGAGTATCCAAAGAGCTACAGCTACCTCAATCGCTTCCGGGACGTCCTAGCTGGCCGCGTGGCCTACGAGAAGTATCTCAAACCAGCGAAGGAGCCGTGGTACAGCCTGTACGATGTGAAGAACTACACGTTCGCCGAGTGGAAGGTAGTCTGGCGCGAGATGGCCTCCAGCATGTCAGCCAGTGTAGTTGGTGTGTTAGAGGGGAAGCCCATCGTCCCAGACCACAAGCTGATGCTCGTGAACTGCGAAGCTAAGAGTGAGGCATACTTCCTGTGTGCGCTTCTGAACAGCAGCCCGTCTGCCTTGAGCGTGATCAGCTACGCCGTCCAGACACAGATGGACGTGCATATTCTGGAGCACATTCG
>CAZVCQ010000623.1:0-1740 GCA_964626085.1 uncultured bacterium | reverse complement strand
GCGCCACCAGCTAAGGCAGAAATCAAGCATGGCTTGACATAGTGAATCTGAGCGACGGACGCTTGGCGTCCGAGTCGAGGGGTCTCTCAGGAAAGGAGAGATGCTTCGACTTCGCTCAGCATGACAACGGGTGTCAGATTCCTCGATTCGCGGAGCCTGCCCTGAGCCTGTCGAACGGGCTCTCCCGGAATGACAACAGGTAGGAACTCCGGACTTCGGACTTGCCGGCTCGCTTAGTGCGAGCCGGCCGCGAGGACGTTTTCGATGGAGTAGAACCCGGGCGCGCGGCCCCTCAGGAATCTGACCGCCGCAACAACGCCGGTGGCGAAAGCGGCCCGGCTCTCGGCCTTGTGAGTAAGTTCCAGCCGCTCCCCTGTGCAGCCGAAGACAACGGTATGTTCGCCGACAACGCTGCCGGTCCGGATTGAGCTGACGCCGATTTCGTACTTCGGCTTCTCCCCGACCGCTCCCTGCCGGCCATGCACGACCCTGGCCCGGCCGGTCTTCGCCTTCAGGATATCAACCAACCTTGCCGCAGTGCCGGACGGTGCGTCCTTCTTCATTCGGTGATGGGTTTCGATGACCTCGACGTCGTATTCCGGCCCGAGCCGGCTCTCCGCCTCGGCCACCAGCGTGCACAGCACGCTCACGCCGAGCGAAAAGTTGGGCGCATAGACAACCGGAATCTGCTTGCCGCAATCCTGGAGCGCATTCCTCTGGGTCACGCTCAGCCCGGTCACGCCGGAGATGAACCCTTTGCCGGCCAGCGCCGCGAGCCGGCAGCCGGCCACTGTTACGTCGGCGGTTGAGAAGTCGGCGATAGCATCGGCATTGGCAATCATCGCACTCAGGTCAGACCCAACCGTACCGGTGCCGAGCTTGGAGCCAACCGACGGGTGGCCCTTGGCCTCGATGCCGCCGACCAGTTCCATGTCAGCTTGCTCGGCGATGAAGCGACAGACCTCGCTGCCCATTCTGCCCGCGCAGCCGACAACGACGACTCGCATCTCAGGGAATGTAACCAATAGGACCCATAGGACCTATCCGTCCAATCCGCGTCCTGCCGGCAGCCCATAGTCGACCAGCGCCTGGCGTATGGCCTTTCGGTTCGCCTCGGTCGGCGCGACCAGCGGAAGCCTCGGTTCGCCCGCGGCCATGTTGAGCATACTCATCGCTGCCTTGACCGGCGTCGGGTTGGTCTCGATGAACATCGCCTTGATGAGCGGGAAGAGCTTGCGGTGCATGCCGGCTGCCAGTTCCACTTTGCCGGCGAGGTAGTACTCTATCATCTTCGACACGTCGAGCGGCGCGATGTTAGACACGACCGAGATCACGCCTTTGCCTCCAACCGAAAGTATCGGCAGGGTCAGGGAGTCGTCGCCGGACAGCACGGTCACGCGGTCGCCGCACCGCTGGATGATCTCGCTCGACTGGTCGAGGCTGCCCGAAGCCTCTTTCACGGCCACAATGTTCCCACAGTCTCTCGCCATCCGCTCAATCGTAGCGGGCAGGATGTTGACGACGCTGCGCGGCGGGATGTTGTAGACGATGACCGGCAGCTCGACCGCCTCGGCAATCGCCCGGAAGTGCCGGTACAGGCCCTCCTGGGTCGGCTTGTTGTAGTAGGGAGCGACCACCAGCAGCGCGTCTGCCCCGAGTGCTGCGGCCCGCTTGGCCTGCTTGATTGACTTCGCCGTGCTGTTGGTCCCGGCCCCGGCAACGACCTTGACCCGGCCGTGC
>CAZVCQ010000622.1:0-1742 GCA_964626085.1 uncultured bacterium | reverse complement strand
GCGCGCCGACGAGACCGGTGTTCACCGGGTAGGGCGGCCGGTTGCGCGGCTCGCCGCGGTTGCCCTCAAGTGACTCGATGAGGGCGGTTTCCTCGCCGCAGACGTAGGCACCCGCCCCCATCCGCACCTCGATGTCGAAGTTGAACCCGGAATCAAGGATGTTCTTACCCAAGAAACCGTGGGCGCGACGCTCGGCGAGCTTCGCTTCAATCCCGGGCCGCATGTAGGCATACTCGGCGCGCAGGTAGATGACGCCCAGCTTCGCGCCGATTGCATAGCCGCCGATGGTGATGCCATCGAGCAGCACCTCGGGCCGTTCGGTGATGAGCAATCGGTCCTTGAACGTACCCGGCTCTCCCTCGTCGGCGTTGCAGATGATGAACTTCTTCGGGGACTGTGCCGCCGCGCAGAGGTTCCACTTCACCGCGGTCGGAAACCCGGCGCCGCCGCGGCCGCGGATGCCCGACTCGCGGATGGTGCGGATGACGTCGGCCCGCGCGACCGAGAGTGCCTTCTTGAGGCCGGAGCCGGCCTCGTAGCGCTCCATGATGTGAACGACACTAGCCATACAGCACCTCCGGTGCCAGGTCAAAATGCAGAGTGCAAAACGCAAAATGCCCGGGCACTCTGCCTTCTGCATTCTGACTTCTGACCTCTGACTTCGTCCTACGCATGAGACGCCTCCCGCTCCTCGAGCTGTGAGGCCGGGCCGAACGTCCGGCGGTATTTCTCGATGATCTCCGACACCAACTCGGGATGGACCTTGGTGTACACGTCGTTGTTCACAAGCAGGGCCGGCCCGTGGTCGCACATCCCCAGGCAGTTGCAGTATTCGAGCGAGAAGAGCCCGTCCGGCGTGGTCTGGCCGAACCGGATGCCGAGCTCGTTCTCGAGCTGGCGCGCCACTTCTTTCTTGCCGGCGAAGTCGCAGGAGAGAGTGCGGCAGAGTCGGATGGCGAACCGTCCCCGTTGTTCGACCGAGAGGAACGAGTAGAACGACACGACACCGTAGACCTCGGCCGCAAAGACCCCGAGCTGGCGGGCGGTCTCCTGCATCGCAAAATCGGAGACGCAGCGGTACTTCTCCTGGATGGCCTCGAGGATGGGCATCATCCCGTCGCGCTTGTGCTCGTACTTCTCCGCCAGTTCCGCGATTTCGTGGCGGAGCGATTCTCTTTCAGTTGCCAGCATCTCTATTTCCTCAGGAGTTTCTTGACCTTGGCCACAAGGTCCTTGGGCGCAACCGGCTTGGACACGAATTCGTCCACCGGCGCCACCTCGGAATCCTTGCCGAACTTGTAGCCGGTCACGTGGCCGATTGAGGACAGAATGACGATAGGCGTCTTCACGCCTTTGTGGCGCAGGTCCTGGGCCACAACGAAGCCGTCGTCCGGCTGCTCCATCATCACGTCGAGGATGATGAGGTCGGGCTTCTCTTTCTCGACCGCCCGCATGCCTTCTTCCCTGCTGGTGGCCGCGGCCACCGCGTATCCTTCGGCCGACAGGATAAGCTTCAGGGAATCGACTATGTCCGGGTCGTCGTCAACGATCAGTACCTTCGGCATAGCAACTCCTTCTAGTTCTGCTTGTCTTTAGGTCTGACTAATGGTTTTTGCTGCGGATGGAATGGGGTACGACCTAAAGAATCCAGTGTATCAGAAATGCGCCCGGCTGGCAAGTGCCGACGTGTTCCCTAGTCCCGACATTGGGACTTGATTTACGGTGGAAAGAAGAGGCCACTC
>CAZVCQ010000621.1:0-1757 GCA_964626085.1 uncultured bacterium | reverse complement strand
TGTCGGCGAACACGGTGGGCTGGATGAACCAGCCGCCCTCCGGCCCGGGCTTACCGCCGGCGACCAGTTTGCCTTCCTTCTTCCCGACCTTGATGTACTCGAGGTGCGAATCGTACGCCCGCTCATTGATGACCGGGCCCATCCAGTTCACGCGGTCCGCAGTCGGACCGACCGTGATCTTCTTCACCCGCTCAACCAGGAGCCGGACGAACTCGTCGTACACCTTGGCGTCGACGATGGCCCGCGAGCAGGCCGAGCACTTTTGGCCCTGGAACCCGAACGCGGCGATGGCCGTGCCTTCGACCGCGTCGGCCACATCTGCCTCGGAATCAACGATGATGCAGTCCTTGCCGCCCATCTCGGCCACGACCCGCTTGATCCAGATCTGGCCCTTCTGGGTCTTGGCCGCCTTCTCGATGATGCCGAGGCCCACGGCCTTTGAGCCGGTGAACGATATGAACCTTGTCTTCGGGTGCTCGACGAGGTAATCGCCGACCGAGCCGCCCGGCCCGGTCAGTAGGTTCACGACGCCCGCCGGCATTCCTGCCTTTTCCAGCACGTCCATGAACAGGGCCGCGAGCAGCGGCGCGTCCGAAGATGGCTTCAGCACCACCGTGTTGCCGGTCACCGCGGCCGCGGTCGTCATGCCGGCCATGATGGCGCAGGGGAAGTTCCACGGCGGAATCACAACGCCGACGCCCAGCGGGATGTAGCGCACTTCCTGGCTCTCGCCCGGGAAAGGTGTCACGCCGCACGGCTGGTCGTAGCGGATCGCTTCGCGCGCGTAGAATTCGAGGAAGTCCACCGCCTCGGCGAAGTCCGCGTCGGCTTCAAGCCAGTTCTTTCCCTCTTCGAGAATCATGGCGGCGTCGAACTCGAACCGGCGCTGCTTCATCATCCGCGACGCGCGCAGGACGATGCCGGCCCGCTCGATGGCGGGCATGTAGCGCCAGGTCTTGAACGCGGCGAGTGCGGCCTGCATCGCCTTCTCGGCTTCTTTCACGGTGGCCTTCTGGAACGTCCCGACCGGCTTCTTGTCCGCGGGGTTGTACGAGACGAACTGTTCCTTTGCCTTCAGGTGCTTGCCGCCGATTACGAGGTCGTAGATCGTGCCCGACTTCGCCTTCAGGTCGGCGAGCGCCTTCTTCATCGGCTCCTGATTTTCGGGTCTTGAGAAATCCAGATACGGCTCATTGCTGAACTTCGGTAGCATGATGCCTCCTGCAATAAGTAATTGTAAGGATTTACGTTATCGCAACGGCTATTATTGATTCCGGGCTGTGCTTCGGAAGCACGCGCGGCCGCCTTTGACGCGAGCGACCGCCGTTGCCGGGTGCACTCCAAGTGTTCGGGTCGCAAGGCCCGACCCGCTCCAAGGATAGCTACTAGCCGGCCAAAGTCAAACTGGCGCGCAGCGCCACCATGCTCGTTCCGGAGCCTGCTTTGAGCATCGTCGAAGTCCTGGCGCAGCCACACGAGTCGGATGAGCCGACTGGCCTCTCAGAAGTGAGACCGCGACGGACTCAGGACCTGCTTCTGCGCTCCCGCTTTTCGTGGATGGCGTGGATGACGATCACCGAGCCCAGCAGCAGCAGCGCCGTCTGGTCCGGCACGGACGCGTCTATCCTCAGGCCGAAGGTGTCCCGAATCGCCCAGAAGGTCTTGGACACGCTGCCGATGCCCCGACCGTCCTGGGTAATCTCATACTTGAGCCCGATGAAGTTGCCCTTGACCTCGAATCGGCGCGTGCCGTCCGG
>CAZVCQ010000620.1:0-1760 GCA_964626085.1 uncultured bacterium | reverse complement strand
GTACCTCTCGTTGTTCATCAGGATGTAGCGGTGGACGTATCGCCAGCCGTGTAATCACTTACGTCGGCACATGTATCGTCGGCTGAATAGTGAGCTGTATATCGACCTGTATCTCAACCTGAATCCGTCGCTGTTCGGCTAGTTGTTCAAGTAGTTGTTCGAGACGTTGTTCCGGCAGTTGTTCGTGTCGTCGTTCAGCTCGATGTTCGACTTGAAGTACGCCCAGTTGTAGGCTTTGTTGTGTCTCATGCTGCATCGGCAGATGCTACCCCCCAGGCAGTAGGTGGACCGCCCACTCCCCGGCAGAATTGTGTTCGGAGGCTAGCAGACCACCACATATGGATGGCAAGCAGGCGGACTACGACATTCGCCGAAGACGCGAGCCTTGATGGCCTTAGCCGCAGCGCGGGTCGCGGGACTCGACCCAGGACTGCGGCGCTCGCTTCGGGCCTGACTTGGACACTCAGTCGCCAATTCGGCCCGCAACTCGCGACCGGCCTGCCAGCAAACGTCGAAGCCGCAAGAAGTAAAGCAACATCCGGCAGGGGCGGGCTTTCGCCCGCCCCGGCCGGTCTCTCCGTTCTGCTTTCTGTGACTCTACCTCAACCTCAACCTCAGCCTCTTCTCGCTACCTCGTCACCACGACCTTGCGCATCTTCCCTGGCCCCTCGCCCCTAATCCCTAACCCCTCTCTGATGAAGTACACCCCCGGCGCCAGCGCCCGCACATCATTCGCGCCGGAGCGCAGTTCCATCACCTCCCGCCCGCCAATGTCCAGCAAACTCGCAGCTTGTAGCTTCTGGCTGGCGGTCTCGGGCAGGAGGAGAACGTTGCGCGCGATCGTTGCTGCGTTCGGCGTTTGGACTTCGGCGATTGGCTCTTGCTCCACGCCGGCCCCGTAGAACTCGTATACCTTCAGCCCGGAGTCGTAGTCTGTGACATAAACATAGTCCCCATCCGCGGCCACGTCAATGGCTTTGTCAGACGTGGCCGTGTAGTACCCGACCTCAACCGGATGCGCCGGGTCGGACACCGAGATGACCCGCAACCCGTGAGAGTAGCCCGCGATGTAGGCAAGGCCTCCGCTCACGGCCACGCCGTAGGTCCAGCTTGGCACGAAGTGCCACGCGGCCTCTACCGGATGCGCCGGGTCGGCAATCGAGATGATCGCCAATCCACCACCGTAGTCCGCGACATAGGCGTAATCTCCGCTCACGGCCACGTCGACGGCCCGGTCCCGGTTGGCCCAGCTCCCGACCGCAGTTGGGTGCGCCGGGTCAGAAACTGAGACGATGTGCAAAGCCATGTGGCACGCGACATAGGCGTAATCCCCGCCCGCCGCTACGCCGAATGGCCAGGAGGCGGCTGCGCAGCGCCCGATCTCTGTCGGACGTGCCGGGTCGGAGACTGAAATGACCCGAAACCCCGAATCGTAGTCGGCGACATAGGCGAGGCTCCCGCTCACTGCTACCCCCATCGCGCTGCCCGGCATGTCGCAGCGTCCGATTTCTATCGGATGCGCCGGGTCGGTGACTGAAATCACCCGCAGACCGGAGTCATCGACCGCGACATAGGCATAGTCGCCGCTCACGGACACGCCATAGGCGTCGTCCGGCGTGTCGCAGTGGCCGACCTCAACCGGGTGAGCCGGGTCGGCAACCGAAATCACCCGCAGACCGGCGGAGTCATCCGCGACGAAGGCGTAGTCTCCGCTCACTGCTACGCGCTGTGCAATGCCCGGCGTGCCGGTCGCGCCGACG
>CAZVCQ010000619.1:0-1763 GCA_964626085.1 uncultured bacterium | reverse complement strand
GAGAGTGGCCTCTTCTTTCCACCGTAAATCAAGTCCCAATGTCGGGACTAGGGTAGTGTCCCTGAATCCGACACTGAGCCACAGAGCACACAGAGATAGCAGAGGGTACGGAACGGACTCCGAGCTTCACCGTCTCTGTGCTTTCCGTGGCCTCTGTGGTTGTGTCAATATCGGTTCTCGGGTAGCGTCACGACCGTGATTAGACCGGTGGAACCGCAGCGGAGGTGCGCAGGCTTGACTTGGGCGCAGACGCGCCTGATAATTCGTTCGCTTGTTCCTTCAGTCTGGAAGCGTTCTCAAAGAGCAGTAGAGGAGGTCCTTTGCGTTTGCTGACAGTGCTACTATTGGCTGCATGCACGGTTTCGGCCGGCACCATCACAGTCACAATCGACACGCGCCCGGGCGACGTGGCTTTGATTGAGAGGGATGGTTATGAGGTAGTGTCCGTCGCTTTGGACCGCGCCGGGCTGGGGATCCTATCCACTACCCAACCGGGCAGTCCTCTGCTGCCGGTCTACTCCGGCAACGTGCTGATTCCGGCCGGTGCGGAACTGACCGGCATTGTCGTCACCAAGGTCGAGCGGACCGAGCTGAACGATGGCATCACCGTGTATCCGGTTCAGCCGCCGCGGCCGACTAACGTGGATGCAGACGTGCCCTTCGTGGCGCCGACCCCGGCGGTGTATTCGAGCAGGGCGGTGTACCCGGTGTCGCCGCTGACCCAGGTCCCGGCTGGCTCCAAGGCGGGATTCAGGATTGCCGGGTTCACCTTGTGTCCGTTCGAGTACCGTGCCGCATCCGGCAGACTTACGCTGCTCTCCCACGTTGAGCTGGCGGTGAGCTATCGCGAAAACGCGGTGGCCGCGCCGCTGTTAACCAGCAACCAGCGCCAGCACGTGCAGCGCGGGGTCGAGGCGATTGTGGTGAACCCCAAAGATGCCGGCGCAATGGCGCCTCGTGTCGCCGCGAAGCTCGGGAACGAGATCGACGTCATCATCGTGACTTCGAATGCGATGAAGTCCACATTCGAGACGCTGCGTTCGTACTATATGCGCAAGGGTTTCTTCACGGTCATCATGCCGACCGAGTCGGTTTACGCGCACTATACCGGCTACGACAACGCCGAGAAGGTGCGCAATATGCTGAAGGAGAAGTTCGCGCAGAACGGGCTCAAGTACGTGGTGCTGGGCGGTGACGTGGCAATCTGCCCGGTCCGCCACGCCTACCTCGAGTACTCCCCCTACAACGTCCCGGCGGACTGGTATTTCGCCGACCTCGACGGCACCTGGGACGACGATGCCGACCACCGGTACGGCGAGATGACCGGGGATGCACCGGACCTGTTCGGCGACATAATCGTGGGACGAATCGGCGTCGACGACGCGAACCAGTTCGCCCACTTCTTCGCGAAGGACACGGTCTACGAACTCGCGCCGGACACTTCGTACCTCGATGACGTACTGCTCCCGTTCGAGGACCTCTGGCCGAGTATTGACTACTACGGCCGGATTGTGAACAAGAACATCGCGTTGGCCCTGTCCGCGATGTCGACGTGGGAAGCCGACTCGATGCTCGACATGCCACCGGCAACGGTCGTAGCAGGCATCAACGCCGGCCGGCACCTCTGGCATTTTGCCGGGCACGGCGCAAAGACTTCGTTCGGCTCGACCTTCTCGACGTCGAACATCAGCCAGCTCACCAATACGACCAAGCCGTTCATCGTCAATTCGATGGCCTGCGACTGCGGCAACTTCGACGAGACC
>CAZVCQ010000618.1:0-1763 GCA_964626085.1 uncultured bacterium | reverse complement strand
GCATCGACACGATGTACATCGTCTTCTACCTCGACTTTGCCCGGCAGCTCTTCCGCCTCTCGCACGGCCGGTCAATCTCCGGCCCGACGCTTGCGCGCGAAGCCCAGGTGCTGCTGGAGAAGTGGCAGGCTCGCGGTCTCAGACCTGACGTCCTTGCGGCAATCCGCTACCAGGTCTTCAGCGTCCCGCCGCCGACACCCTAGCCGTTGACCAACGGCCCATGGCGTGCCGCCTGATAGCCAGGGGCGGGTTTCCAACCGCCCTTTCCTGGCTTGCGCACGCGCTGAACAGAAGCGGCGCGGGTGACCCCGCGCCGCCATAGAAGCTGCCCTCAGCTATCTGCTGATGATTAGCTTCTTTCCGCTGTTGTAGTCTCCGGCCTTCATCGTGCAGAAGTAGATGCCGTTCGGAGACACGCGACCGCGCTGGTCTCGTCCATCCCAAGTCAGGGTGTAGACACCGGCCGGCCGCTCTGAGTCCAGGACCGTCCGCACAGTTCTGCCCGTCGCGTCGTATATCTTCAGCGTGACGTGCATAGGCCGAGGCACTTGGTACCGAAGTACCGTGCGCCCTCGGCTCGGACATGGCGCGGCGTTGTACAACCTCGGTTCCATCACGACCGGCGTGGCCTCGGCCGTGACGCCATCCGGCCGAGCCCGGCGCGGGGAGAAGGCGTACAGCTTGAGTCCGGCAAGGGTCACGCGCTCGCCGGTGAGCCGTCTCAGAGTAACCGGCAAGGTCGTTCCGTTCTCGTACGACCGCCTGGGCACGATCACTCGCACGGTATTCGGTCTTCCGGGACCGAATCGTAGGCGGGCAATCTCCGCGCCTTGCACTCGGAACGACTGTTCTGATGGCAGCCGTTGGTCGGGCGCGACCGTGAACTCCGCCAGGTAGTTGTACCTCGGATCTACGTACCTTATCAGGTAGCTCAGCGAGTCGCTGCCGCAGTCGACCGCGCCATCGGCGCTTGAGTCACGTCCGGAGCGAGACAGGCAGTACGGAGATGCCGTCTGGTCACCGCACACTGCCGTATTCGACGGGGGCATCGGTCGCATTGCGCATCCTTGTCCCTGCATCTGCACCCCCAGCTTGCGGAACCGTACGCTGTAGAGCGACGCACCGACGCCCTCGGTCCAGGTGCTGTAGATGGTGTCCACGACTGTCAGCGTATCGTCGTAGATGCCGAGTCCGGCATCCAGGTGAGGATACTCCGAACTCACGTTCGGAGATTCGCTCAGGTTGTATGGGAAACCGGAGACATGGGCCCAGATGTCGTCCGCGAGCAAGGCGTCCGGCTGCTCGAACACCACCGTCCCGCATTTTGAGCACGCCGGGAAGTCCCCGGCGGCGAAGGCGACGCTCTGCTCCCACATGCCCCCGACATGCTTGGCGGTCATTACTATGCAGCCCGACTGCAGGTCGCGCCAGACAAGATGCACCCATTCACCGAATGCTTCGACGAATGGATGGCTGGCGGGTGCTTGCGACACCAACTCGACGATCGGCATCCCGCCGTCGAGAACAGATGCGCACATGACGAGACCGCATCGCACCCACGCTACCTGGACCGGCCCGCCCGGCGTGCACGCTATGCTCACGAAGCTGTCAACGGACCCAACGGGCGCCTCTGCCACGCATTGCGGCTGGAATCCTAGCAACGTATCGAGCTTCACCAGCCAGACCCGCGAGACGGCAGACCCGATGTCGAAGACCGGGAATGCGCAGTAGGGAGAGCCCATCGTCGGTTCCGGCGACTGGGC
>CAZVCQ010000617.1:0-1777 GCA_964626085.1 uncultured bacterium | reverse complement strand
AGACATCCGAAGATTGCGAGTCGCAGCTAGTCCAACAGCCCCTTGACAAGTCCGGCGCCGGTGATGCGGTTTTCTCTTCCGATGTCGAGGTTCCTGCGGAAGTAGCCCTCGGTGAACTGAAGTTCGAGTCTCCCGCGAGGCTTCTTGCCGCCAAGAAGCGACTCCAATGAGACACCACAGTCTCCCAGACCGAG
Organism: uncultured bacterium; assembly: GCA_964626085.1. GTDB lineage: Bacteria > Hydrothermota > Tepidihabitantia > Tepidihabitantales > Tepidihabitantaceae > UBA2258. Next base: position 1,583 of record CAZVCQ010000617.1, on the reverse strand, counting down.
CATCGCCAGGGCCTGGATGGCCCGCGCGTCTCCGCAGCAGTACATTGCGCCGGTGGCTCTGTCCGTCAGCACGAGAGCGAGCCCTTCGGTTTCTCCTGCATGTATCGTCTCAGCGAACCACGCGTCGAAGTACAGGTAGACCTTCGCAATATCCTCCACACCCGCAGCAAGCTCCTCGATCTCGCCGGTCTTGCCAAGCGCCGGCAAGTTGATGTCCACTCTTTCGCCCGCACGCGTCCGAAAGAACAGAGCCTCGTGCACCACTACAGATGGGACGAGGACACGGTAGTTCCGGACGAGCCAGCGCCAGATTCCGAGTTCGTGGGCCGCGATGACGACGTCGGCGTCAAACAGTACGCAGCTCGGCCGTGTAGTCCTGCCGCTCGTCAAAACCATACTCCTCGAGTTTGCTGCTGAGATCGGCCAGACCCACACCCAGTAGCTCGGCGAGCCGGGCCTTCGACAAAGCTCCCTTCTGGTAGGCGGTGAAACCAAGCCGCACATACCGCTCCGGAAGATCCGGCGGACGCGCCCAGACAGCAGGATGCGACGAGCGGTCCATGGCACGGAAGGCATCGCTGGAGAGAATCGACTCGCCCTCTTCCGGAGTCAGTTCCCCGAGGTTCTGCAGCCGATACACGAGAGCCTGTGCGGACACATCGAACTCCCGTGCAAGCGCCACAAGGTCAGCCAGAACCAAACGACCTTCGCTCTTGCGGCGCCCCAGTGCCTTCCGAACAGGCTCCTCAGGCAAGAGCAGCGCAGACGCGAACACATTGGCCAGTTGCTCGACTCTGTGTTCCGGAGTCCCGCCGCCTTCGAGTTCGCCGGTGGCAGTCTTCGGCCAGGTAAGCAGATGAAAAAGCTCATGTGCGACGCTGAAGTTGCGTCGCCAGGGCACCTCATCCGCGTTCATGAGGATAGCAGGACCAGTCGGCCCGCGGGTGCTTGCGGCCGAGCCCTCTTCCCCAAGAGAGCGATACCAAATCTTGACCCCGTACCTGTCTTCAAGCACACCCGTCAGCGCGCAGGCCGGGCGGCTCCCGAAATCGAACTCACCCCGAGCTTGCTCAGCCAGTTCGTCGACTTGCTCGTAGCTCAGGAGAGCAGGGTCTGCCTCCCACCACAAGGGCAGTTCCGATTCTACGCACTGGCCACATAGCTGTTCCAGCAGCGAATACCGCTCACAATCACGAACGAACTCGGCCTCACGCACCTGTCGATTCTCAACAGGACCCTCGCGCCAGAGCACCGGCGGGCGTGCTGCAGGTTCTTCTTCCCGAAGCAGTTCTCCGATTTCCACCCTCAGCACGCGCGCGATGTTCACGAGCTCCCATGCTTTGACTTCGCGTTCGCCTTTTTCGATCTGTGAGACGACCTGTGGGGCAGGAAGACTCGCCTCACGGGCCAATTGCTGCTGAGTAAGGGAGAGAGCGGCGCGGGAAGCACGGATGCGCTGTCCCAGACGTCGACGAAGTTCGTCCACATCTCACCTCCTCAAGATTTCATTCATTTTGGGACATTTACAGCATAGCGCCTTCCGGTCATCATTTCAATAGAATATTGAGCCAGAGCTAGCGATT
>CAZVCQ010000616.1:0-1777 GCA_964626085.1 uncultured bacterium | reverse complement strand
GCTTCTGATAAGATAGCCGCCCATGCTCAAACTGACTCCGTTCCACGACCGACACGTCACCGCCGGAGGCAAGATGGTCGATTTCGCCGGGTACGACCTGCCGGTCCAGTTCCACGGCATTATCCCCGAACACTTGCGGGTGCGGACGACCGTCGGCGTCTTCGACGTCTCGCACATGGGCCGGATTGAGGTGCGTGGCAAGGACGCGCTCAGCTTCATCAACCGGATGACGACGAACGACGCAGGTAGGCTCGCGGTCAATCAGGCCCAGTATTCGGTCCTGTGCTACCCGGACGGCGGGATTGTCGATGACCTCGTGGTCTACCGGCTGCCGGACTGCTATTTCCTGGTCGTGAATGGCGCGAATAACGAGAAGGATACCGCCTGGCTGCGTGAGCATCTGTCCGGCGACGTGCAGATGGACAACATCACGAACGAGCAGGCCCAACTCGCCATCCAGGGCCCGAAGGCCGAGGCGGTGATGCAGAAAGTCTGCTCGGTCCCGCTTGCGCCGGTCGGATTCTACTGGGCGACCCACTGCGAAGTCGCGGGAGTGAAAGCACTTGTCTCCCGCACCGGCTATACCGGTGAAGACGGGTTTGAGGCCTACTTCCCGGCCGCAAGCGCCCTGAGGGTTTGGGACGCCATATTCGCCGCCGGCAAGGAGTTCGACATCGAACCGATCGGCCTCGGCGCGCGCGACACCTTGCGCATGGAAATGAAGATGGCCCTATACGGCAACGACATCGACAAGACGACGAACCCGATCGAGGCCGGCCTGAGTTGGGTCGTAACACTGGACAAGCCCGAAGGCTTCATCGGTTCGGACGTCTTGAAGAAAGTGGAAGCCGAGAAACCCGCGCGCCGCCTGGTCTGCCTCGAAATGCAGGACCGCTCGATTGCCCGTCCCCACTACCCCATCCTGGCCGGGGCGCAACCGATCGGCAGCGTAACCAGCGGCACGCTCTCGCCTTCCCTGAACAAGGGCATCGCCTTGGGCTACGTGAAACGCCAGTTCGCCAAGGCCGGCACCGAATTGCAGATTGACATTCGCGGCCGCAGTGCGACCGCGCTCATCGTGAAGCCGCCGTTCTACAAGCAAGGCTCCCGGAAACCGAACTAGGACAGAATGATCAACACAAAGACACCAAGACACGAAGCCGCTCGGATTCCGGGGCCTCTTTGTGCCTTTGTGCCTTGGTGGTTAGTCCCTTCCGTCTCCGCAACTTGAGGAGGATCGATGGCCAATTTCCCTTCCGACCTGAAGTACGCCAAGACCCATGAATGGGTGAAGCTCGATGGCGACGTCGCCACCATCGGTATCACCGACTTCGCCCAGGGTGAGCTGTCGGATGTCGTGTACGTCGAGATAACCGCTCTTGGAAAAACCATCAAGCGTGATGAGCCGCTGGGGACGATCGAGGCGGTGAAGGCGGTGTCTGATTTGTACTCGCCGGTTTCGGGAGAAGTGACCGAGGCGAACGAGGCGCTCAAGGACTCGCCCGCCAGCGTGAACAAGGACCCGTACGGCACGGGCTGGATGGCAAAGATAAAGTTATCCGACCCGGCCGAGCTTGCCAACCTGCTCGACGCCGCTGCCTACGCCGAACTGGCGGCCAAGTCAGCACACCACTAGCCGAGGAAATGACAAAGTGGCAAGTGGCAATGACGAAGTCGGGAATCCGGCATTTGTCATTTCTACTTTGTTCTTAGTACTTTCCTAGGATGCGTTTCACTCCCCACACCGCTGAAGACCGCAAGCTGATGCTGGAGCGCA
>CAZVCQ010000615.1:0-1779 GCA_964626085.1 uncultured bacterium | reverse complement strand
CCGCGCGCGCGGCGCGGCAGACCGAGTTCAGGCTGGTCGAGTTCACGAAGACGAAGGAACTGAAGCCCTACATCCAACGCGTCTTCGGCCTGATGAACATAACCTACACGAACATATACGGCTATGTGCCGCTGACCGACGCCGAGATGGAGGCGCTGGCCAAGCAGTACCTGCCGGTCATCGACCCGCGCTTTGTGAAGATGGTACTCAAGGGCGAGGACGTGGTCGGGTTCTTCATCGGAATCCCGCATATGAACGAAGGACTGCGCAAGTCCAAGGGCCACCTGTTTCCGTTCGGCATCCTGCAGATCATGGCCGCGATGAAGAAGACAAAGCAGCTTGACGCGCTACTCGCCGCGATACGCGAGGATTGCCGGGGGCGGGGGCTCGACGTGCTGATGGGTGCGGCGGCGATGCGGACGGCAATCGCGAACGGATTTGAGAAGATAGACAGCCACCACGAGTTGGAGACCAACCTCAAGATGCGGGCCGAGGTGGAACGCGTCGGCGGCCAGGTAGTCAAACGCTTCCGCATCTACCAGAAAGCCCTGTAGCTCCGGACAATCGGGCCGAGCCAGTCGCCAACCGCTGTCCGCCTTCCGTCCATCGATACTCGACAATCGTCAATCAGAAATGGAGAAGCCGCCAAGGTCGCCAAGAACGCCAAGGTCGGGACGCCCGCACTTCTGCATTCTGACTTCTAGCATCCAGCTTCTGACATCCAACTTCGGTCGGTTCGAGTATTCGTGGCATGGTGGCTAGTCACTGTCACGGTTCTCGGGCGTCAGTGCGCCCTGCGGTCAGGATCCGAGGAGCCGGCGAAACGAGGAAGTGATGTCGCGGTCAAGCGCGCGGTCGAAACCGCCGAGCCACTCCTCGACATAGGCGCGGTCGAGGCCGGGATTCTTCACAACGATGCTGCGCACGTCCTCCAGGTCGCGGGGCCGGCCGGCAACGAGCTTGTGGATGACGATGTCTTCCGCCGCCGCGAACCGCACGCTCACCCCGCCGATTTCAACCGGCCGGCTGCGGCCGATTGCCTGCCGTTCATAGTCAGTGAAAGAGAAGACGAAGTCCACCCTGATGCCGGTTCGCTCCTCAAGCGCGGGCAGCACCATTGTCTCACGCACGAATTCCGCAGGGCTGGCTGGCAGAGGCTTCAGCCCGCAGGCGCCGCACACCGCAAGGACGCGGTCAAGCCCCTCGCTGCCGAGGCCGAGTGTCAGGTCAATGTCGCGGGTCATACGGGGTTCGCCGTAGAGCTGGACCGCCTGGCCGCCGATGACCATGTAGGCGATTTGGGCCCGGTCGAGCTCTCGGGCCAGGAGCTTGAGCAGAGCTTCAAACACGGTTGACTGCCCGGGCGACGCGGACGATGGTCTCGATACCTTCAAGCGGGTCCTGCCGCCGGAACACGCCCAAGGCCGTTGCCTCCTGCGCCAGCGCCTCAACGATGGCGAGGTTGCGGGCGAAGTCGGCCGGCTCGCTGCGGGCGAATTCCGTCTCGAACCGCTCCAGCACCGCCCAGTTCTTGACCATCATCCAAGTGTAGCAGAATCAGCAATAAAGTCACGCTCGTGGAGCAAGCCGCCGACCGCCATCCGCTCTCCGCTGATCCACATCCGACAATCGACAATCTGAAACCGCCAAGAACGCCAAGGCCTACTTTCGTAGCTGCAGACTGCGAGTTTGAACGCTCATCGGAGATTCCCTTGTGTCTCTCGATGTACCTCTCGTTGTTCATCAGGATGTAGCGGTGGACGTATCGCCAGCCGTGTA
>CAZVCQ010000614.1:0-1788 GCA_964626085.1 uncultured bacterium | reverse complement strand
GAGAGTGGCCTCTTCTTTCCACCGTAAATCAAGTCCCAATGTCGGGACTAGGGCGTGAAGATACCCTTGACATTCGGCCAGACTCTGCCATAATTCACCAGATGTGTCTCCTTTACGGACAAGCCGTGGAGGTGAAGACGCAGACAGACAAGAGGCTTGGGTGTGCCTCTGGTAACCGTCACGTTTCCCTGGGTCTGCAGGCGTCTGACCTTGACATGGTCGGCTGCCACAGAACTACGGACTAGGGCGTGATACGACCGAAGGGGGTCAGTATGACACGCAAGTTGCTCGGGGCTTTCAAGCCCTTCTTCCACGATGAAAGCGGCCAAACGATGCTCGAGTATATCGTAATTGTGGTCTTCGTGGTAATCGTCATGTTTATTGCTTTCCGAATGGTCGGACCCATGATCCACCGCAACATCACGAGGGCGTCAACCTCTATCGAGAGCTAGTCGACGCTGAAGCCCGGGTCTGACCGCCAAGACGTCTGAGTCACCAGGGCACCGTTTCGGGTTGGTTCACGCCAAGTGAGGCGAAACCGGCATTGAACTTGAGGTGTACCGTACCGTACGTTCTACCTCTTGGTGGTTGTTGAGGCTCGGTCGTAGGTCGGATACGTCTCTCTCCGCTCCGTCCGGGCCGCAGCCAGTCTACGTTGGCTGACTGCTGACAACCACCGGCCAGCCGGGCTGCAGCCGGACCGCAGTGCCGCGGTGTCGGCATACCCGGCGACGTAATTCGTCGCCACGTCCTCCGACAGAATCTCCCGTGCCTCCTTCGGACCGAATGCCTGCCGTGCGGTCCTCGGTTCTTCTGTCCATCTTCACCGCGGTATGTTGTCACCGCCGCCTGCGAACAGACGCTGTCCTTGACCCGTTCTGTTTTCGGTGAACGTCTCGCCAGATTTTCCCTTGACATCCGGCCGGGATTCCAGCACAATATACTTGGGTATCGCCCCCGGGGGGGAAGCCGCGGGGGTCGAGATGCTCATACGGACCGCAGAACTGCCTGCGGTAACCGCCGGGTTGCAGTTGCAGTGAATCCGCAACAGAACTTCACGCGGTTGGCTGCGGCAGAACCAAAACACAGGACCAAAGGGGGTCATCCATGATACGCAGACTGATGAAGGACGAAAGCGGTCAGACGATGCTCGAGTACATCGTGATCGTGGTGTTTGTTGTCATCGCCGCGATTATCGGTTTCAGACTGGTCAAGGGCATCGTACAACGCAGCATCGTCAAAGCGTCGCATTCGATTGAGCAGTAATCGACGCTGAGTCCGGAGTTCGACCGTTGAGGCGCCACGGTTGCCGTGGCGCCTCCTTCTTGTTGTGCGGACCGAGCTGGCGCGGACGACTGCGCGGGTGTCTCGCCGGGTCTCGTGAGATTCGAGCTTGCGGCGACGGAAGTCGGGCTGGCGGTTGTCCAGGCAACCTGACCGGGAATCTGCCCAATTGCCCACCGAATCAGCGGGTAAGTTGTCTGCCCCGTTGCTCGGGAGATTGCTCTCGGAATTGCCCGCCGGATGATTGTCCGGGGAATCTGCGGAAGGGTCTGCTGAATTGTCGCCCAGGCAATCTGCCCGGCTGCTCAGCAGGCTCTCGCGTAGACAGCTTGGCCCATAGCCAGCCGAATAGCCGTCCAAGTGGCTTTGCGGATTCCTCACCAGATGGTCTGCACAATCGCCTGCCCAGTAGCCATCCGGATGCTCTGCCCGGTAGTTCACCAAACAGCCGGGGTCCGGACTCAGGACATAGGTAACAGGTTATTATCAGGACATAGGTAACAC
>CAZVCQ010000613.1:0-1796 GCA_964626085.1 uncultured bacterium | reverse complement strand
GACCCCACCAACAACCCGGTTGTAGTCCAGAAGTGGGCCAACCCGGTCGGCATCGAGGGGCCGAAGGTCGTTACGCCCGTCCGGATGGATGTCGCGGCCAGCCCGAACCCGTCCGGCGGCCGGACGATGATATCCTATGCGTTGCCGCAGACCGGCGACGTGTCGCTTGTCGTCTACGATGCGGTGGGTCGTCCGGTGCAGATCCTCGCTTCTGGGCGTCGCGAGGCGGGTCGCTACACGGCGACCTGGAATGCTCATGACGCTGCGGCCGGCGTGTACTTCTATACGTTGACCAGCGGCAAGGCTTCGATAACCAGAAAACTGATTCTGGCGGACTGACAGCTACCGCGGGGCGGGCAGCAATGCCCGCCCCGCCTTCTCTAGACGGCCCGGAGCTTCTGCTCCGGGCCGGCGCTCTCAGCCGCAGCCGGGATCAGGGGTTGGGGATTAGGGACTAAGGACTAATGACTAATGACAAAGGACTAGGGACTAAGGACCAAGGACTAAGGACCAAGGACTAAGGACAGACTGGGGCTAGCTGCGGCTGAGCGGTTGGTCGCGAAGGGCAGCGGCCGTCTCTTGAACGAGTTCCTGCACCAGTTCGTGGACCGAGACAATCTCGTTGCAGCGCCAGGCATTGGCCCCGCACATCGCGTATCCCTTGTCCATCTGGCCTCGGTAGCTTGCGAGCAGCGCCTGGGCGATGCAGTACCCGGCCACAGACGGCTCGCAGGTCAGGAGGCAGTGATAGGGGCAGCCGAAGGTGACCTTCTCGCCCTTGAGGCAGCGGTCCACGAAGTCGTTCCTGATTACCCGGGCCGGCATTCCAACCGGGCTGTGGATGACAACGATGTCCTCTTTCCGGCACTTGATGAAGGCCTGCTTGTAAGCGTCGGAGGCGTCGCACTCGTGGGTGCAGACGAACCTCGTGGCCATCTGGACCCCGGCTGCGCCCATCCGAAGGAACCTGGCGATGTCGTTGCCGTCAAAGACGCCGCCCGCGGCCACGACCGGGATACCGCCGTATTGCCGGGCCACTTCAATTACCTCGGTGATTAGTCGCTCCAGCCGAAACGCCTCCGCATCCCCAACCTGGTCGAACGAGAAGCCGAGATGCCCCCCGGCCAGCGGTCCTTCGACCACGAGCGCGTCCGGCAGGCGACTGAACCGCTTCTGCCACGTCTTGCACATGAGGGCGGCCGCACGGGCGGAAGATACGATGGGTATCAGCTTGACGTGCCGGTCCGATACGAGCCCGGGCAGCCTCAGCGGCAGGCCGGCGCCGGAGATGATTGCGGCCACGCCCTCGTCGACGGAAACCTGGACCAGGTTGTCGTAATTTGTCAGGGCACACATGACGTTCACCCCGAACGGGTTGCTCGTGTTCTTCTTGGTATTCTGAATCGCCTCGCGGAGGCCAAGTTCCGCGCGCTTCGGGTAGTCAGGCGTCATGTCGCGCAGTTCCTCGCCCAGCCCCACCGTGGCGATGACGCCCAGCGCTCCTTCGGTCGAGACGGCCGACACCAGCCGCGACGCCGATACCCTTACCCCCATCCCGCCCTGGATAATAGGCGGATTGATGACGAGGTCGCCGATTACGAGGTCGGGTAGTATCCGGTCAGCCGTCGTCACCGAGTCGTTCGCACTCCGGCAAAGTCACACGACGCAACCCCGAGGAAGTAAGGGTGGAGCATGGAAGGCTAAGCATACGTCGGCGTGACGGGAAGTCAAGCCGACGCGGGGCCCCTAGTCCCGACATTGGGACTTGATTTACGGTGGAAAGAAGAGGCCACTCT
>CAZVCQ010000612.1:0-1802 GCA_964626085.1 uncultured bacterium | reverse complement strand
TCTGCAATCTACAATCTGCAATCTGAAATGCCGCTGTGCCGCGCCTTGACATCGCACAGAAATAGGTGTCCCTCGTAGTCCTGCCTTGTCGCCGGACCGAGATGTGGAACGTGCATCATACCAGGCCGCGTTACTCCTTCCGCGGCTGGAACTGCACCGTCCACTCGCCCCTGGCCGCGCCGTCGGTGAATGGTATCGACAGCTCGACCTCCTTGCCATCAGCCACCGTCTCAAGCGGTACCGAGAACTGGAACGAGGACTGGTCGACTGCGCCGAGCGCAAAGTTCTCGTACTCCCACCGCAACTCTGAACCGGAAGGAGAGAAGTTCTCCAAGTAGCGAAACCACAGGGTTGGTGCCAGCGACACGACCGGCAGGCTGCCGTCTTCTGCGGCCGCCGAGTCTAGTTCCTCCTCGTGCGCCATGACGTACGTGAGGAGTTGCAGCACCGGGTCGAAAGGCTGGGGCCCGGCGGTTATCTTCGGCGCAATCGCCTTGTGCGGGTCCTCCCAGGCGGGCGCGATCTCAAAGTCGGTGATTTCGCCCTTGCCGGTGATCTGGTGCATCGGCACGACCGCGTTTGCGCCCGGGACGTCGAGCTTCGTTTCGAACCACGCGTCGAATTCGGGCGAGGGCGACGGACCGAACTTCACGTCCTCGAACCGTCCCACCGACGTGTAGCGGTTGAACCCGCCCTGCTCGCCCTCCGGGCTCGTCTTGCGGGTGTAGCTCAGCCCGACCGTGACGTCGTATCGGGCCGAACCGAGAAAAACCGTCTTCTTCTTCGGCTGCGCCGCGGCCGGAGCCAGCAGCGCAAGGACGGCAAATAGTACCAGACTCTTTCGCATCGTTCCTCCGTGGTTTCGAATTTCCTTCATCCGGGACGCGGCCGATTCTGCGCCTCCGTCAGCGGCGCAGCCGGTTCGGTCATCAACAGGATTCTAGGCGTGCGGGCAGGGTTGTCAACCGGGCGGGCGGAATCGGAATGTGTCCCTCGCCCTCACGCAGATTCGCGGAGCACGGCTTGCGGTGCACGATGTACGCGCTGTCCGACAGGGGCCGCCGAGGCCAACCGACGATGACCGATTCTCGACCAACTCGACTATCTTGTCATGCCATGCCTGGCGTCGTACTTTCTCGTCAGCGTGTCAGCTTCCCGCTCCGTTGCCGGTTCCGGTCGAAGGCCTGGTGAGCTCCTTGATGAAACTCACCCATGCCGGGCCGCGCCTGAAACCAAGCCGCTGGTTCAGGGCAAGGATCGGCCGGTTTGAAGAGTCGTTCAGCGTCCGGATGAGTGGGTGGCCGTGTGACCGCGCGTACGTGATGCCGCGGAGCTTGAGCGCCAGCGCTAGTCCCTGCCGGCGATGCGCCTTGGTTACGCCGGTGTCCCCGGTCATGAGGTCCCGGCTGCCCGGCACACTACGCAGAAAATGCACTCCTATATAGTTGCCCCGATCCACGGCAACAAAGAAGGCATCCGGCAACAGAGTCGGGTCCTCGCGCATTCGCTTGAGGAATGCTCCGTAGCTGAGTCTAGTGTAGGGCTCCGGGTTGGGCATGTCGGCCTGGACTTCCGAGACCAGCTCGTGCAGCTTGCGGTCCCGGTCGGGTTCGGTTTCCAGCTCGCGCATGGTCCGGATTCCGATCCCCCGAATCCGGATGCGCTCCTCGGCGCCGGCAAACGACACCGGATCGAACTCCGATACCTCCAGTCGCGACTCCCAGCATCGGGACTCCTCCCGGAAACTCCGAGCTTCCAGGAACCGGATACGGCCGGCCATGTCTTCCCCGGCCATCGCTCGC
>CAZVCQ010000611.1:0-1806 GCA_964626085.1 uncultured bacterium | reverse complement strand
GGTGCAAGAAGACGGGCAAAACCCTGCTCTTCTGTCGGGACGAGGGTGGGAAGTTCAACGCCCAGGTTCAGTTCTAGAAAAAGCGTTGGCTGACCGGTTCGAGCCCAACGTCGTCGGTTTCCTGTGTAACTGGTGTTCCTACGCGGCGGCTGACCAGGCAGGCAGTAATAAGCTGGAAGTGCCGGCGGCACTGACGACAATCCGGGTGATGTGTTCCAGCCGGGTCAACCCGGTGCAGTTGATTACTGCCTACCTGCGGGGCGCGGACGGCGTGCTGGTCGCCGGGTGCCATCCCGGTGACTGCCACTACCAGACAGGCAACTATCATGCCCGGCGGAGGTTCGCGCTGATGCGGCGGATACTGGATGTCCTGGAGCTTGACCCGGAACGGTTCCGGCTGTCCTGGATTTCGGCTTCAGAGGGCAAGCGCTATTCCGAGGTGACGCGGGAATTCACCGGGCACATCGCCGGCCTGGGACCGAACCCGCTGCGAGCCAGGCCGTTCGTCGAGTGATGGCCGACTCGACGACGGCAGAACGAGAAGCAGTACTAGTTATCGGTGCCGGTCTGGCCGGCATCGAAGCCAGCCTGGTGCTGGCGAACGCGGGCCGGAAGGTGTACCTCGTGGAACGGCAGGCTTACTTCGGCGGCAACGTCATCAAGTCGGAAGAGGTCTTCCCGAACATGGAGTGCGCTACCTGCATGATTGCCCCGAAGCAGTCGGACATCATCGAGAACCCGAATATCGAACTGCTCACTTTGACCGAGGTGAAGGACGTCCGGGGCGAGGCGGGCGCATTTGATGTCACGCTGCTGCGCCGCGCCCGGTACGTAAGCCTGCAGAACTGCATCGGGTGCGGGGCCTGTTTCGAGCCGTGCCCGGTCAGCGCGGCGAACGATTTCGAGGAAGGGTTGTCGCAGCGAAAGGCGATTCACGTCGCCTGTGCCGGGGCCCTGCCCAATGCACCGGCAATCGTCATGAGTGAGTGCCTGCGCTCGAAGGGCGAAAGCTGCACCGCGTGCCGTGACGCCTGCATGTTCGATGCAATCAACTACGAAGATAAGGATGAAGAACGCAAGGTGCAGGTCGGGGCCATCGTCGTTGCCACCGGCTACCGGCTGAGCGAGGCGGGCCTGCCGGCCGAACGCGGCCAGGACGGGCTGGCGAACGTGTTCAATGCTTTCCAATTCGAGCGGCTGCGGGCATCGAACGGCCCGACCGAGGGCGCAATCCGGACACGGGACGGGAAGGCGCCGAAGTCAATCGCGCTCATCCATTGCGTGGGTCGCAAAGACAAAGGGTTCTGTTCCCAGGTTTGCTGTCGCTATCTTGCCAAGTTCGTCCGGTATGCGTTCGACAAGCTGGAGGGAGTTGAGGTGCACGAGTTCATCCAGGAGGCTTCGGTCCCGGGCAAGGCCAGCCAGCGATTCTTCGATGCCGCCCTGCAGGAGGGTGTCAAGCTGGTGCGGACCGCGGCCGTGCCTGCGGTCTCGGCCAACGGTTCCGGAGTGAGGATTGAGTACCAGGCGAACGGGAAGAGCGCGTCGGTCGACGTGGACATGGCGGTGCTGGCTTCGGCAATCGAGCCGGACCCCGGGGCGGCGGCTCTGGCCAAGATGCTGGGCCTTGAGATGGACAGCTTCGGGTTTTTCCGTACCGCCGAACACGAACCGGCGGCGGCGACCCGGCCCGGGGTTTTCATCGCCGGGTGCAACGGCGGCCCGAAAGACATGCAGACAGTGGTAATCCAGGCTGATGCGGCCGCGGGCGGCGTCCTCGGCTTGACCGGGAGCGCAAGTGAGTAA
>CAZVCQ010000610.1:0-1809 GCA_964626085.1 uncultured bacterium | reverse complement strand
CACTGATACTCTGTTTCAATGGGTCATACCCGCAAACGTGCCCGACACAGGCCGCGTTGTTGTGATTGCCTACGGTCCCGGCTGGCAGTACGACCTGTCGGACAGCGTAATCAACTTCACCGGCGGCGGCGTGGCCGAAGGAACGCACAACGTGCCGCTGCAGAGGTCCCTTTCAGTCAGCCCGAATCCCGCCCGAGGTGCCTTGTCAGTCCGCTACGACGTGCCGAGTCAGAGCCGCGTATCGGTCGGCGTGTATGACGCGGGCGGCAGACTCGTGCGATCCCTGTCTGAAGGCGACGCCGCGCCCGGGCGGTACGAGGCCAGGCTACGCTCCGGCGTTCTTCCTGCCGGGGTCTACTTTGTCCGGCTGGAGTCGTCGGCCGTTAGCCGCCAGCCGCTAGCCGTCAAGGTTGTGATTACGAGATGAGGAGTTGATATGATTCACTTTCACGATGTATCGGGCCGGCTCGTGCGAAGGCTGGAGAGCGGCCCCCGTCAGAGGGGCTTCCATACCGCACGCTGGGACGGCACGGACGGCCGCGGGCATGCTCTGCCGGCGGGCGTGTACTTCGTGCGTTACTCGGCTGGCGGCATGGTCTCGACTGGACGCCTGACCCTCGTCAGGTAGAATGAGGAGAGCGGGGAGGCGCTCTGCGCCTCCCCGCCCTTCAACATGGTGCGACAACTACTCTTAGTCCTAGCCGGATGGACAGCGGTGCTCGACGCTACGAGTTTGAGGAGAATAGCCCAGATTCCGTCGGGACCTTACGCTGGGTCTGTTCCTCTTTCCTGCTGCGATAGCGACCACGATTCGCTGCCTGAGTTCATCTTCAATACCGGAACCATACATCCCGATAACCCTCTGCGCATCGAGTTCTGGGAGCATCAGGGCTGGGATCGGTTCTCGCTTGTCTTCGCCGACACCGGAGTATACCCGGATCCACCTGGCATCACGACCGGCAATGCCGCTACCTTTGCTGCCGGCGATATCGACAATGATGGGTTGACCGACGTAGTGTGCATCAACCTCGAGTTTACGCCGGCACGAGACACCGCGTATGACATCATCATGACGTTGGAGAGCCCCGACCGCTCCAGTTACCCCAGCTTGCTCTCGTGGTACTACCGGTGTGGAAACAACTTCGCGATACCTTTTCCCACGAACTATCTGCCTGACCTAGACAAAGATGGACACAGGGAGATATTCAGCGCTACACCGTCCATGGGCGCGTGCTTCTGGGAGAACAGAGCCGACAATCAGAACGATCTCGTGTGGCGTGATACTACGCACGCAGGCTACAGGCTGACATGGGGAGACTTCGACTCGGATGGCAGAATGGACTTCGCGACGGCTTCCTTGGGTAGCTCTGGAACGATGTCGGTCTGGGAGTGCACCGGCGACGACCAGTACGAGGTGGTGTATCAGGACACTGTCAGACAGCCAAATGGGGCCGATGTGTTCACTACCAATGACATCGACGGTGACAGCAAGCCGGAGTTCTACGTTGCCTACGAAAACGTCCCGCGCAACAAGATCTACCTCTACATGTGGGAGGCTGACCAAGCCGGGACCGACATCTATCACCGTACGCTCGTGGACTCTGTCTCCTTCTCGGGCACCGATTGGGGCCGAATCAGCGAGTGCGGCGACATCGATGCCGACGGGATCGACGAGTGCATCTGGACCACGCCGGACATCATCAAGGTGTACAAGGCCTTTGGCGACAACGACCTGCGCGAGGTCTGGCACTGGAACAACGACCATGGCGGGTTCCGGTCGCTCGTCAGCACTGTGTACGACATCAACAA
>CAZVCQ010000609.1:0-1814 GCA_964626085.1 uncultured bacterium | reverse complement strand
TGTAGTAGCCCGGCTTCTGCTCGCCGTTGGCCAGCGTCTTCACCAGCTTGCCCGCGACGTCGTAGAGCTTGAGCGCGACTCGGGTCTGTCGCGGCAAGGCATAGGCGATGTTGAGACGGGTTCTCGCCGGGTTCGGGAAGGGTTGGGCCAGGCTCAGCGTCTTGGGCAGGTTGACCTTGCCTCCGGACTGCACGCCTTCGGGCAGGCTGTCGTCGCTCCGGATGCGCAGCTTGTAGACTCGGTTCGGATCGCCGGCCAGGGAGAAGAGGCTGTGCCGGTTCTCACTTGGCACGAGGCCCTTGAGCTTCGATGAGTCGGTCGTGCCGATGGCGACGATGTTGCCGCCCAGGGGCGTGATACCTTTGAGCTTGCCGTCGCTACCGTCGGTCAGGTAGATCGTGCCTGAGTCCGCAACATAGACCGCAGTCGGGTTCTCGAAGTCGCCGGTGATGGTTGCCTTGAAGTTGCCCGACGTATCCCATACAGCTATGCGGTCGTTCTTCGTGTCGGCCACGTAGACGAGGTTGCCTTTGAGCGCTATCCCCTCCGGCGAGTGGAAGTGGAGCGAATCAGCGCCAAGCCCGCCCCGGACAAAGACGAGCGTGCCGTTCGAGCGGAACTTCCCGATGCGGTGTATGCCCTTGTCCACCAGCCAGAAGTTGCCGTTCTCGTCACGGGTAAGGCCTGACGGCTGAGACAGATTGGAGACAAGCCTTCTCCGGTTCTGTCCGTTCCGATGGAGCTTGTGGACCCGCCTGTTCGCAGCATCGAGGATCAGAAGGCTGTCCTCGCCCACCTCAAGGATGGCAGTGATGTTGGCCTGAGAGCCGGAGTCACTGACCGAAAACGCATCGAGGGAATCGAGGTCATCACTCAAATGGAGCACCGTACCCGTGGCGCTTCCCACGAAGACAGACCCCTCGCCCATGCCTGACCCGCCTCCCTCCGGCCCGCCGCAGAAACCGCCGCCTCCACCGACGTTGGCGACGACCACCCAGGTGGTGCAGCTTGAAGTGTTGCCGGCCGAATCGCTCGCGGTCAGCAGCAGGTAGTAGACACCGTCCTCGAACTCCAGCGTGTTCCAGTAGCCAAGATGGACTGCCGGCCCCTGACTCGCCATCGAGTCCGGGTATGCCGGCTCATACGAGACCGAATCGGGCGAGACGGGCAGCCAGTTGGTGGAATCCACGTTCTTGAAGAACAACCGACGAGACTCGAAGAACGTATCACCCGCGACCTCAACCGGGTCGTAGGCCCAGCCAGTTACCTGAACCAGGCCGCCTATTAGCTGTCCGAGGTCAGGCAGGTTGATGTCTACGACCGGCGGAGTCGGGTCGAGGATGACGGTGTCGGCAAAGGGTAGGACGTTCTCGGTGCCGGCACTGTCCAAGTAGATCGCTCTGACAATGTGCTGGCCGGCGGTGGAACCTATATCCCATTGAGCCACCGAATCATACTGACCCCACCAGGTATAGCCTGACGCCTGCGGCTCGTAGGCATTCATGAAGACGTCGTCGCACCATACGGTTCCAACGCCGTCATCGACTGCCTGCGCCCGGACTCGCACCATCCCGCCGCGCCAGACCCAGCCCGACTCCGGTGCCGGAGTCTCCAGCAAGAACCGGGTCGAGAGGTCGTACAGGCCGGTGAGCGACAGCAGGTCGCCGGTGTAGCACGCGGAATCGACCAGCGTCCAGATGGTGTCGTGTTGGCTCGTGTCTTCAGGTGTAGACCAGAACCAGAACGAGACTTCTCCGGTGGCCTCGCCGTCGTGCACGTGCGCCAGGATGCTTGCCTCCAGCACGCACGAATCC
>CAZVCQ010000608.1:0-1821 GCA_964626085.1 uncultured bacterium | reverse complement strand
CGCGGTCTCAGGCCCGACGTCCTCGCCGCGATTCGCACCGACGTCTTCAACGTCCCCGCGCCCGCGCCGTAACCGGACCGCGACCTTATCGGCCGTGGGGTAGCTGAGCAAGAGGCTGCCCGCAGCGACGCGGGCAGTGTTGGGGAAGGAGGCCAGTTGGCCTATTCGGTCAGGACAACCTTTCTGCTGAGTCTCCTTGCGCCGTTGTCCAGCGTACAGAAGTAGACCCCGGAGGGAAGGATGCCCGAGGGCAGCCTGGTTTCGTACCGGCCCGGAGCGACATCGCCGTCGCGCAGCGACCGCACGAGTCTGCCGCCTGCGTCATACACGCCGACCGATACGCGGCTCTGACTCGGCACATCGTAGCGGACGGAGAACGCGCCGTGGGCCGGGTTCGGCCAGATTGAAAGCTCACGGCCGATGGCTGAGCGCTCGCCGCTTTCGGCAATCCCGACCGCGACCGGCACTTTCTGCACGACCACCGGATTGTCCGTGGGCTTCGGCCCTTCTCCCAACCAGAAACACCCGCCAATCTGGTCAATGGTGTACAGAACACGGAACGTATCATCAGGGAAGCGGTCGATCGCCGAGGGGCAGATGCAGGACCATTGTCCTCGTTCGGTGATCCTCACCGCGGGCTTCCAGCTCGCGCCGTGGTCGCTGTTGTCCTGCGCGTAGAAGATGTCGGCCCGCAGTCGATTCGTGACGGGCTCGAAGTTCAGCGAGTCGGACTGCTGCCAAGCCACGTATAGCCCGCCGTATCGGTCCTCGCCGATACTCGGCCGGCATGCGTATGGCCTCTCGGCCGCGACGGGCGCGGCGAGGACGGAAGCCGCGGCACGGTGAATCCGGGTCCACTGCGGGGTGTTGTCCGGGCTGAAGTGCCAGATTTCCGATGGCTCGGCGCAAATCGTATCGCCGATACGCGGGCTGACATTGGCGACGATATGCAGCCGGTCGAACTTGTCATAGAACGGGAAAATCGAAGTCTCGACGAACGTGGGCACCGTGTCGGAACCCGGCGTGTAAGTCTGAGGGCACTCGAGAGGCGTCGCCGGATACCAATTGTCGCCGCCGTCCGGAGACTCGCGATAGAATCCTGAGTCCGGCAGGCCCTGCCAGTACCCAAAGTCGACCCAGGTGATGCAGACTTTATTCGACCCCGGGACCTTTGACGTCGCAATGTTATGGGCCTCGTATCCAGTCCTTGATGGCTGGACAACCGCCGTATTCCATGCAGGCCATTGGGTCATTCGGCTCCACGCAACAGGCATGAGGTCGCGATCCGCCTGCATCGCCAGTTGGTAGTGGCCGTTCGTGTTTACGCCGACGCAGGGACAGGCGTTATACTTGAGCGTCGGTGCGCCCGACGCATACTCGAAGACGCCGGCACCGGCGCGTAGGTCTCGGGCGACCAGCGGAACGAAGCAGACGTGCGACCCCGGCTCGAACCTGAAGCTAGAAGCGGCTATGACCGCCGCACCATCGGTGTCGCTATCAACGTTTCCCTCCAACAAGGTGCTTCCAGCGAAAACATCGACACCGTTGCGCCACCACTGATGGGTCGTATAGTCGTAGAAGCTGTACCTCGTATTCGCAGTGGTATCCCAGTCGTGCCAGCCAGTGGTGTCCCTGACGTACCAGATTGCGTGGATACCGTGCCCAGGAGAATTGACCAGCAACCGGAGAGCCGGGCCTGGGGTTCCATAGTCAGCGAAAGTATGGCCGATGGTATCGACCACACCGACCTGGCTTACGCCAGCAGTCCAGATACCACAGAGCATCGCAAACACTGCAACCTTCGGTCTCATGACACCTCCC
>CAZVCQ010000607.1:0-1824 GCA_964626085.1 uncultured bacterium | reverse complement strand
GTAAGCTCTCTGGCAAGTCCTTTGCCAAGCCCTTTGAACGACAGAGGCGGGTTCGTGGACGCTGGTTCCTGTCTATTCTGTTGGTCTGCAAACGAAGGCTGCCCGCGTTCCTGCGGGCAGCCTCAGTTCGACGGGGACTCTGGCCTATTCGGTCAGGACAACCTTCCGGTTGATTCTCTTCGAGCCGTTATCCAGAGCATAGAAGTACACGCCATTGGCCAGGCGACGACCCTTGGCGTCCGTTCCGTTCCAGACGCTCGTGTATGCACCGGGTTTGCACTCGCCATCAGCCAACACCTTCACGAGTTGCCCCGCCGTGTTGTACACGCGCAGCGACACGTCTGCCTCAACCGGAACCTGCCAGCGTATCGTCACTCGATTCGTGGCCGGGTTCGGCTTTGCCGAAGACAGCGTCAGGGGAACTTGACCTGCGCTCTGGGACGCTCTGCCGCCGCCAATGAGAGACATAAACACATCGCCGTCGCGCACGTATACGGCAGGTGACCCCAATGAGCCGACCGTCTTGACGTGCGGCGTGACTCTCTCGACCATTTCGTCGGTGATCACGTCCGCGCCGCCTTCCACGTCAACCAGACACAGGGCGCAGCCCGGACCAGTTGACTGTGTGCAGTATATCGCGGTGGCATCGTCATTCGTAGTGAGCGACTCAAAGTCAGACGCTCCGCTAGTCAAGATTGCCTCAGGTCCGCCCGCAAGCGGTACTGCCACTATCTGAGAATACCCACTTGAGCCGAGCATCTCACAGATTACGAGCCCGGCACCGGGAGCAGGAGCAGGACTTGAGTAGTCGACCATCGAGTTGGTAAGGGGTACCTCCTCGGGCAAGTCGACTCGCGTTGTGTACAGCTGAGTGTATCCGTTCTGTCCTTCCCTGACAAAGACAATCTTGTTGGGCGAGACGAACTCTGGGTCCTCGTGTTCCACTGGAGCCAACGTTAGAGGTAGCTCGATGCTCCCGCCCGCCAGGGACCAAACCTGCGCATAGCCCTCATTCTCGCAGCGCAGGAATGCCATCAGGCCGGAGGAGGACCAAGTCACATGCCAATGGTCCGCAGGTGAGCTGGTCAAATAGGCCATGCTCCCTCCAGCCGCTGGCACGGTGGCAATCTGGCAGTAGTCCGAGCTGTCAGGTTGTGCCTCAAACGCGATCAGCGAGTCGTTCGCCGACCACACCGGCCGGGCGCACTCGCCAGCCAGATTGGTCAACTGCTGCGGCAACCCGCCACCGGCTGCGGCGACTTTGTACACCTGCTGACGCCCTACGGAGTCAGGCGCCGTATATGCGATCCACTCACCAGAGTTACTCCAGCGCGGGTCTTCGGCATAACCGTCCGCGGCCAAGAGAATCTCGTCGGCCCCTGGTTCGGACGGGCCTAGGAACTCTGGCATGGCGTCGTAGCAGCGATTCGGCGCGAACCTGTAGAAATCGTCTGTCTTGTTGCCTTTGAGAATCCAGATAAGTCCGCCAGCCTGAACGAGTGCCCCACCATACCTCACGCCCTTCCCGCTCCGCACGAGGGGCACATCCTGCGTTTGCATCCAGGTGTTGGAAAGGCAGTTGTAGGCACACATCTGCCGCGACTTGCCCCCCTTCATCGCAAAGACCCAATCCCCGCATGCTGCAAGGCCGGCTCCATCACCAGCCTTAACCCGCACCCCGGAGCTGTCGTAGAAGGGCAGGCTGCTCTTTGTCGACCAGACTCCGCTGGTTGTGCTATAGGCATAGAACTCGTGAGTGTAGCCTTTGAGCGGATTCGTGTGGGTGATTTGATGGGGTGAATTTGTCCTAAGTTGTTGTAGTGC
>CAZVCQ010000606.1:0-1825 GCA_964626085.1 uncultured bacterium | reverse complement strand
ATACTAACATAGAACAGGACGCTTGTCAAGACTTTTCGGCCGGACTCCTAGGCCAAGGTGCTTGAGAAGCGCGCGGCCGTCGTACCAGCCTATCCAGCAGGTCCCTAGGCCCTGGTCGGCCGCTGCCAGGACGAAGTGTTCGCCGCCGATGCCTGCGTCGACCAGCTGTAGCTGAGTGCCCTGCACCGTGCCGGCTACCTTGTTCACCAGCACGTTTTCTTTGATGAGCAGGCAGACCAGAACCGGCGCCGCGGCCACTTGCTTCGAGAACGCGTAGGCCCCGCGGAAGATGGCATCGACAAGCTCCGCCTTCTTCTGCGGTTCGTCGAACACCAGGAACCGCCACGGCTGCACGTTGTCGGCCGAGGACGCGCGCCGGGCCGCTTCGAGGCATAGTTCGATCTTCTCGCGTTCCACCGGCCGGTCAGCGAACCGGCGCACCGACTTCCGTCTGCGGCATAGTTTCAGGAACGGTGAATCATCCATTGGCGAGCCTCACTTCAGATAGCAGATTGCAGATCTCAGATTGCAGATTGCGGAAGCCTGGCCCGGTTCCCCATTTTGCAGTTTGCATCTTGCAGTCTGCATTTTGACTTGCACCCATCTGCCCTTCGTCATTTCCCCTTGGAATTTAGTCATTCTCTAACAGCCGCGGCAGCACCTCTCCTGCTTTGCCCTGCAGGTGCACGTCAACTATCGAGCCGAGCCCGGTGTCGCGCGGGTTGACATCAACGACCAAGGCTCCGGCCTCGCGGGCCTGCAAGGCCCACTGCACGATGTAGCCGAACGTCGCCTCGGTGCCCACGATGAGGCAGAGGTCAATCCCGCCTTCGAGTAGATAGTGAACGATCTGCTCGACCGGTTGCCGAGGAAGTTCCTCACCGAACCAGACGATGTCCGGCCGCATGATTTCGCCGCACATGCACAGCGGCGGGTTCTCGGACAGCGGCGTCTCGCGGTTCTCGAGCACTGTGCCGTCGCGCTCGCAGCGGATGCGCCAGAGCGAACCGTGGATATGCACGACTTCCTTTGAGCCGGCCTGTTCGTGCAGGTCGTCGACATTCTGGGTCACGATGAACACGCGTCGTCCCGACCGCGCCATCGCGGCGAGCGCAATGTGTGCCGGGTTGGGTTTGGCCTGCGCCATGTTGACCCGGCGCTGGTCGTACCACTTCCAGACCTTGACCGGGTTGCGCTTGAAGGCCTCGCGCGTCGCGTAGTCCTGGGGGTCGAATTCCTTCCAGAGGCCTCTCTCATCGCGGAAGGTCGGGACGCCGGATTCAGCCGACACGCCCGCGCCAGTGATGGCCATCACGTTCTTCGCCTCGGCCAGTCGCGCGTGAACCAGCGTGATGCGTTCGTTCAGCTCCGTCGCAGCTGCATCCTGCGCAGACGATAACGGCCTAGAGCTTGGCTGTTCCGTAGCCATGTAGGGTGGCGTGATTCTAGCCTGCGACCAAGATCAGTCAACGAATCGCGCCACAGGGCGAGTCGCGACGGCAACCGCGGAGGGGAAGACCTGCCCGGCCGCTTTCCCGGAAACCTGCGCCGCTCCTCTCCAGACTGCATCCCCCGCAGCGTCTCGGGCGACGTGCCCGGCGACCCGGCGAGTCACGGACCCGGCTGTGTGCGGGATGGAGCACCAGTCTGCAGTCCAGGTCACCGGCTCAGTCGCAGTCCGCTTTGCTTGTGTAGTAGCTTTCCGAACCGCCTGTTGAGCCACAGATCGAGCGGCCCGAACGGCCGCTGTCCAGACCGCGATCCAAGCTGTGGGGGGTCCGGACTCAGGACATAGGTAACAGGTTATTATCAGGACATAGGTAAC
>CAZVCQ010000605.1:0-1843 GCA_964626085.1 uncultured bacterium | reverse complement strand
GGTTTCATGCTACACCCATCACTACAGGTGTCCATCGAACCGGGGGCACCCCAGGGGTCTGGTCCGCGATGACTGCACCTGATCCCGGGTAGATGCCGTCCAGCGCCACGTTCGGCTGCGAGGTCGGAATCGCGTACCGCCAGAAGTCCCTACTACCGGCGGTCAGGCAGTAGATCCAGCCCGGTACCGGATTCATCTGCGTATTGTAGTTCCCATTCGGTTGGTAGGCGATACAGGCACCGTCGTTGAGGTTGAAGTCAAGGTCATCCGAGTTCCAGTCGTCCTCAGAAACGTCGTAGACGTACATCACGGGGTCTCCGTCCTCGTTTCCTATCACGAAGAGCTCCCCCTCGATCCATTCAAACGTGATGGATATCTCCGTCATATTGCACGCGAACCCGTCGGGGTCCTGCACGTGCCAATACGGGTTCACGCCGTCGAGCGGACCGTAGTACGCAGCGTACGTGGCATCCTCTTCCCGGGTATGGGGAATACTCCCCATATGTTGTCAGTGGTGCCGTAGCCATAGCCATAGGTGATCTGCGCGTCGTCATTCAGCGCTTTTGGGACATCCTCCAGTGTTTCCCAGGCCATGGCCGATGTCGCCGCGATTAGCACGCAGCAGAGAGTCGTTCTGAGCATAGTAACCTCCTTTGCTCAGATTGTGCGCACTTGCGCATCTTGTTCTCCCGGCGTATGATTCCTTGGGGCAGCACAGAGTCCATCTCTGAACCTGATTATTCCTGGCCGGGAGTTTCAGGTGCTGCCCCTTTTCTTGCTTGCCACGGCAAGCTACCGAATCCACTCGATTCTCGCCATCGGCAGGCATCGCTTTGCTATACACAAGTTCACGGCAGAGACTCCCCGACGGCGCTGACGGCATCGTCGCTAGCGGCTGCTCGGCCGCGCGCCAATCGCTGTTGGAGTCTCTCTTCAGGACCGAGACTTCGTGCGCCACGACAGTTCCACGGTATGGGCCGTAGGTATCGACCGCTCCATTCACTTGCCGGTCCAAACTCGCCGCACCTCTCTGGCTAGTGCGACAATCCCGAACGCATCGCCTTGATACTCTATGCAGGCGCAGCCGTGGTCACGCGGTCGCTCGACCACGATATTGAGCCGAACACCTCTCTGGCTCGCGCGGCGAGCCTGAGACGCGAGCACCGACGAAACCATCCCGAGTGCAACCACAAGACGCCACGGCGGACCGGCCAGCAGACCGGACCCGAAGAAGACCGCAAGCGGGGTATTCGCACTGTCTCTGTTCGTATCTGCTTGGGATATGAGGCACTCGCTTGGGACACGACCCGGAATTCCAGGTGAATTCCGATCATGTCCCGCGCTTCCGGTCATGTCCCGGGCGTCAGGGCCCTCATTTTCCAGTCCGACATCCTGCCAGGCCGAGCGCACGTGCGCAGTGGCCGCATGAAAGCAGAACTCGCCGGCACTGGCTGCTGTGGAGAAGTTGCCGGGTAGGAGAGCGATTCCGACCGGGACGCGGCAACCGAGTTCCCGAGCTCTCGCGGCTATGTCGACAGAGTCTCTAGTCTGCACCAACATTGCGCGGTGCATAGACACGAATCGTGCCGGGAATTGGCAGAGCGCGTAGGTTACAGCGGGCTAACTAGTTGCTCTGTTTTGGGTTGGCGCGAGGCTGGAGCCAGTGCCATTTATGCCCAAGGGAAGGCTACCGAACACCTGCGCAAGTCCCGTGTTTTCAGTAAATTGCCGCATGAGTGCCCCAAATGCCCATCCGGTGCCACTTGGGCGCGAACGGGACATGGGTTACACTTTATTATCAGGACATGGGTTACAGTTTCCGTGGCCGGACGGCAGGTTTGCT
>CAZVCQ010000604.1:0-1844 GCA_964626085.1 uncultured bacterium | reverse complement strand
AGCGGTAACCCGCAGTACCCCTTTTGTACTCGTGTCGCTGATGGAGCTGACCAGAAGGCGCTAGCCGCGAAAGCGGCGGGGCGAGTCGACCTCTGCCCTTTCGGAATCAGAAGTGACTCGCCCCACTGGCGTATCGCAACGGAGTTGCGATAACGACCGTTCAGCGGTAACCCGCAGTACCCCTTTTGTACTCGTGTCGCTGATGGAGCTGACCAGAGTCGAACTGGCGACATCCGGCTTGCAAAGCCGGCGCTCTCCCAACTGAGCTACAGCCCCGAACAACCTATCCAGAACGGGTTATCTTAGTCGGCAGAACCTGAGAGTCAATCACGGACCGGGAGCAGATACCGAAGTGAGAGCCACGAAGGCACGAAGGACACGAAACGAATGGGTATGGACAGGATCGGCTTCGTTTCATCCGACTTCGTGCTTTCGTGGCTATCTGTCCGTGTGTCTCAGCGGCCCGCACTTCTGACATCTGACATCTAGCTTCTGACTTCTGATTTCGACCGGCCTCTGAAAAGCCCGTGATTGCGGACGAACTTGAACACCTCGAACCAGGCGATGCTGACCACGCCGCCGCCCGCGCAGATGAGCAGGTCCGACGGGTGCAGCGTGGAGAACTTGAACAAGCCGCGCAGGAACGGCACATAGAGCGCCAGTCCGAGGAACGCGAGCGCGCCGACAACCACGTACCAGAGCGACCGGTTGGGAACCCGTATTGAACTGACGATGGTACGCGACCATGAGCGGTTGGTGAGTATCAGCCCGAGGTTCGCAAGAACCAGAGTCACGAACGTGAGCGTGCGCGCGTCGGCTTCATCCTGACCTCGGTGGAGCGAGACTGCGTATACCGCCAGTACGATGAGCAGCACCCACAGCCCCTGCAGCAGGGAGAGGCCAACCGTCCGGCGGTCGAACAGCGGGTCATCCAGCCGGCGCGGCGGCCGGTCCATCACGCCGCGTTCCTCCGGTTCCGCCTCAAACACAACCGAGCAGGACGGGTCGATGATGAGTTCGAGGAAGACCACGTGAACCGGCAGCAGGACCAGAGGCCACTTGAACAAGATGGGCAGGAGCGACATGCCGGCAATCGGCACGTGAACGCTGAAAATGTAGGCGAATGCCTTCTTCAGATTGTCGAGGATTCTCCGGCCCTGGCGCACGGCCTGCACGATGGTCGAGAAGTCGTCGTCCAGGAGGACCATCGCCGCCGACTCGCGGGCAACGTCGGTGCCGCGGCCGCCCATGGCGATGCCGACGTGCGCCGCCTTGAGCGCGGGCGCGTCATTCACGCCGTCGCCGGTCATCACGACGATCTCCGAATTCGCCTTGAGCGCGTTGACCAGCTTCAGCTTCTGCTCGGGCACGACCCGCGCGAAGACGTTCGTGCTCCTGACGCGGAAGCGCAGCTCGGCGTCGCTCATCTCCTCCATCTCCGGGCCGGTGATGACCGATTCGGGACTCTGCAGGCCGATTTCGCGCCCGATCTTGGTGGCGGTGCCGGCGTAGTCGCCGGTAATCATCACGACGCGGATGCCCGCCTTGCGGCAGTTCTCGACCGCGCCCTTCACCTGCGGCCGCACCGGGTCGGTGAAGCCGACCAGGCCTATCAGCTCGAACTGGAAATCGTGCTGTTCCTGGGGCAGGCCCGGGAGCGTGAACCTCGCGCGCGCAACGGCCAGCACGCGCAGCCCCTCGGAAGCCATCACGTTCACCTGTTCCGAATGCTCCTTCATTCGGGCAGGCGTAAGGTGGCAGAGGTCACCGATTGCCTCGGGCGCGCCCTTGGCCGCGATGACGTAGTCCCGGCCGTCGGGCGACTTCCAGACCCGCGACATCGC
>CAZVCQ010000603.1:0-1848 GCA_964626085.1 uncultured bacterium | reverse complement strand
CGCAAGCTGAAGGACCTGGGCATCACCGAGTAGGGTCCTCGTTCGTGTGAACGTCGCTGATACCGTAAGCGGGGATTTCAGTGACGCTCTACAAGTTGGGGTTCCGACGCACCATAAGACAGCTAACAACCGCAACTCCTGCCGGCTCGACGCGCGGTCTTCTCTCCTGACCGCCACTGACAGCCTACAGCTCACGGCCAACGACTGGCGCGCCCTGCGGGCGTGAGTTTCCAGGAGCCAGTTTGCAGTAACGGACGCGGGCCTTGGTGACTTGGCGGTGAATGCACCGCGCGACTTGGCAGTTAGCCCCAATCGCGCTAGAATGACTCCATGCTGACTGCCTATATCCGCGCCGCGATGAGCAAGGCGAAGTACGAAATCCTGCCGGAGGACCGAACGTACTACGGTGAGATTCCGGGCTTCCAGGGCGTGTACGCCAGCGCCGCCGCGCTGGAGGCCTGCCGGGATGAGCTCGAGAGCACGCTCGAAGACTGGATTCTGTTCCGGGTATCGCGCAACCTGCCGCTGCCCGAGGCCGGAGGCGTCAGGCTCGAAGTAGCTGAAGTGGCCTGATGCCGAGCTTCGGCCCGGTCGAGCGCCGTGACCTCATCGCCTGCCTGCGCCGACTCGATTTCCGCGGTCCATATTCGGGTGGTAGGCACGAATTCATGTACAAGGGCAGCGTCACGGTGGTTCTGCCGAACCCGCACCAATCGGATATCGGGCGCGAACTCCTTGCGCGCGTCTTGCAGCAGGCAGGCGTCTCCCGCGATGAGTGGGAGAAACTCTAGAGAACCGGCAGGCATACTCTTTTCCCTATCCTGACAACGCCCGCCGTCGCATCGGTAGTCGGCTAGCCCTCTCGCAGCAGGCCGCAGCAGTCCAAGCGCAGAGCGTCCGTGGGTGACTCCAGCCTGGATCAGCCTGGTATCTTGGTGGTAGATGTCCGTTCCAACTCCTGAGCTTCCTCGTCGGTTTTGACTTCGCCTCTGCCACGGATATAGTCTTGCCCGATGAGCGACGATCCACAGGAGCAGCAACCGCGAACGCCGGCCGGAACAACGGGTCCTGGGGACAGTCCCCATTCGGGGACAGTCCCCACTAGCGGGCACGACCGCGAAATCAGGGTGGCCAAGCTCGCCAAGCTGCGCGAGGCCGGAGTCAATCCCTACGCCTACAGGTGGGACCGGACGCACACGAATGCGAAGGCGATCGCAGAATTCGAGAGAGTTCAGAGTCCAGAGTCCAGAGTCCAGAATTCAGAGTCTTCGGACGGAGTAGCTTCCGGTCATGCCCCGCTTGTGGTTTGCGTTGCCGGGAGGCTGATGTCGCGGCGGGAGCACGGGAAGACCCAGTTTGGCCACATTCAGGACGAAACCGGCAAGCTTCAGCTTTACCTGCGCAAGGATACATTGGGCGAGCAGGCGTTTGCGAACCTGGGCCTGCTCGATCTGGGTGATTTCGTCGGAGCGCGGGGCGAGATGTTCCGCACCAAGACCGGCGAGGCCACGGTGAACGTGAAGGAGTTGGTCCTGCTCACCAAGTCGCTCCATCCGCTGCCCGAGAAGTTCCATGGCCTGACCGATGTTGAGACGCGCTACCGCCAGCGCTACGTTGACCTGATTGTCAATCAAGAGTCGCGGCAGGTGCTACTGAATCGGACCAAGGTGACCGGCCTTGTGCGCCGGTTCCTTTCCGAGCGCGGATTCGCCGAGGTCGAGACGCCAATCCTGCAGCCCATTTACGGCGGGGCCGCGGCGAGGCCGTTTGAGACGTTCTACAACGTACTCGAACAGAAGATGTTCATGCGGATATCGGACGAGCTCTACCTGAAGCGGCTGATTGTCG
>CAZVCQ010000602.1:0-1851 GCA_964626085.1 uncultured bacterium | reverse complement strand
GCCGTCGGGCGCGAAATCCAGTCGATCCTGTGACTCAATGTCGGGTTTAGGGTCCCCGCCTCCGCTTGACTCTCCGCCTCCAGCCAATAGCATTGACGTTTATGGACAGCGCCGACCTGACGCGTATCCGGAACATCGGCATTGCCGCGCACATCGATGCCGGCAAGACGACGACGACCGAACGCATTCTCTACTACTCGGGCCGGATTCACCGGATGGGGGACATCGACGACGGCAACACTCAGATGGACTGGATGGCGCAGGAGCGCGAGCGCGGCATCACCATCACCGCCGCGGCCACCACAGTCTCCTGGCTGGAACACCGCATCAACATAATCGACACGCCGGGCCACGTCGACTTCACGGTCGAGGTCGAACGTTCCCTGAAAGTCCTCGACGGCGCGGTCATCGTCTTCTGCGGCGTCGGCGGCGTCGAGCCCCAGTCCGAAACCGTCTGGCGTCAGGCCGACCGCTACCATGTCCCGCGCCTCGCGTTTGTCAACAAACTCGACCGGAGCGGTTCGGATTTCTACCGCGTGGTCAAGATGATGGCGGAGGAGTTCGAGCAGATCCCGTTGCCGGTGCAACTGCCCATCGGTACCGAGGACGAATTCAATGGCGTAATCGACCTCGTCTCCGAAAGGGCATTCGCCTGGCATACCGACGACCTCGGCGTGACCTTCGACGAAGTGCCGATTCCCGAGGACCGCCGTGCCGAAGTCGCCGACTATCGGCACCGAATGGTCGACGCGCTGACCACGTTCGACGAGCAACTGCTCGAGAAGTACCTGGCCGGCGAGCCGATTGGCGAAGCCGACCTGAAGCAAGCCCTGCGCAAAGGCACCATCGCCCTCAGAATCGTGCCGGTCTTCTGCGGCAGCGCGTTCAAGCACAAGGGTATCCAGAAGCTGCTCGACGGCATCGTCGACTACCTGCCGTCGCCGCTCGACGTCCCGCCCGCGCGTGGCACCAACCCCAAGTCAGGCAAGGAAGAGACCCGGACGTCCGACGCCAAGGCGCCCTTCTCCGCGCTCACGTTCAAGCTCACCTCGGACCCGCAGCGCGGGATGCTCGCCTACGTCCGCGTCTACTCGGGCAAGGTTGAACAGGGCGAGGTCGTGATGTCGGTACCGGAGATGAAGCGCGTGCGTATCCCCAAACTCGCCATCATGCACGCCAACCGGCAGCAGGAGGTCGAAGCGCTCTCAGCCGGCGAGATTGGCGTGGTAATCGGGCTCAAAGAACCCCGCACCGGCCAGACCCTGACCAATCTTGCCCACCCGATTGCCTTCGATCCGGTCAAGTACCCGGAACCGGTTGTGTTCCTCGCCATCGAACCGAAGACCAAGGCCGACGAAGAAAAGCTGCACACGTCGCTCGATACGCTGGCGCTCGAAGACCCGACCTTCAAAGTCCGCACCGACGAGGAGACCGGCCAGCTCATCCTCTCCGGCATGGGCGAGCTGCACCTCGAGATCCTGATTGACCGGCTGGCGCGCGACTACAAGGTCGCAATCCACTCGGGCAAGCCCCAGGTCTCCTACCGCGAAACCGTCACCGCACCCGCGACCGCCGAAGGCCAGTTCATCCGGCAGAGCGGCGGCAAGGGACACTACGCGGTCGTCAAGCTCGCGCTCGAGCCCTCGCCAGAAGGCAATCTCGTCGTGGACGAACTCCAACCCGGAACCCTGCCGCGTGAGTTTGCCGCCGCGGTTCAACAGGCCATTCACGACAGCTTCGAATCCGGCGTGCTCGCCGGGTACGCGGTCGTAAACGTCAAGGCCCGCATCCTCGACGGCTCGTGGCACGAACAGGACTCAGCCGACGTTGACTTCAAAGTCGCGGCAAGCC
>CAZVCQ010000601.1:0-1863 GCA_964626085.1 uncultured bacterium | reverse complement strand
TGATAGGTGACTGCGGAGTCGCGCGGCCAGGAAATAGAATCATGTGCCCGGTCGCCTCGCACAGTCGCCCGATGAAGGGCCGCACGGTTTCCTCGACACTCGACCCGGCGATGTCCATATCAAAGAGCGGCCAGAATCTATCGGCAACCAGCACCAGCGGCGCAGAGGTATAAGCCCGCCAACCCCAGTAGTGCCCGATCGTGCCATCGTAGTCGCGCGAGCCGAACGGCACCCAATTCAACTTCGTGAAGTAGCCCGGCCCGTCTATAACCAGTAATTGATTCCATGTTGGAGCCGTGCCGCTGTAGAACTCATAGAGGACCGTGCTGGACATCCGCGAGTCAACGTAGTAATGCGTGACGTGCCAGCCGTCAGGCCCTCCTCCGCCTGCAGGCCGGAAGTTGAGACCGATGGTTTCCGGCCAGGCGTTGTTGTCGTGCCAGAACTCCTGTAGCCAGATCGGAGTATCTACCTGAAGCTGAAAGTCATGCTGCGTGTTGTCAAAGATGTTCCAGTAGTGCCCATTGTCCTCCCCGTCGAAGATGATGTTGCCGCCAGCTTGCCGCGCGTGTTCATGCGCCGGGTCTTGACGGGTCGTGCCAACGCAGAAACCGACGGGCTGATCGTGGTGCGTAAAGGTGAAGGTCGCGCCATTGTCGGAGCTTCCAGAGAGCGACAAGTAAACCCACCCGCCCGCTGGGTCGGTACACACGGCCGCCGCCGCAAAGACGTGCCCGGAGTTGGCCGTTGCGCAGATAGCCCCGCCCGCAACGTAGCCCACACCAGTCGCCCCGCTATTCCAGCCACAGTTCAAGTCAAGCGTGAGATTGGTCAGTGAAAGTGTCGCCATGACGTGCGAGGCTGACCAACCGGGATAGATGGCGTCTGCCCAGAGCACAAGGCGCGGCTCCGCGCCGCCCGCCGGGACTGCCATTGCACAGTAGCCGACGAATCGCCACTTGACGCCGCCGCCCGTGGTTATCTGATGGTCGTCCGCTCGCCACCGCTTGATGACCTTCGTATCTGACCGACGAATCAGGATAACTTCCTTCAGGACAATGGGGTGGAAGTCCGGCTGAAAGGGCCAAACTTCTCCGGCCTTCCGACTCAGAGTCAGGATGATATTGGTTCCGCTGACGTAGTGGAATCGCCCGTATTCGCAGTGATCAGAGCTGGTGAGAATCTCGGTTGTGTTTTCGACTCGATAAGTCTGCTTATCAAGCTGATACTGATAGAGCGTTTCCTTCGCGCCATTCCACTGGAGAATCGTCCACCAGCGGTCGTCCTCTCGGATAATCCAACTCGGGCCGTCAATCGCTTCCTGGTCCTGCTGCTTCCAAGAGGACAATACAAGCCGTCCATCTTTGGTCGGTATCATCATCGTTTTAATGTCGTAGTCTATCGGTTCGTGCCCGGCAGCTATCAGCCCGTCACCAAGCCGCCGTACAATATCCTCCAAACGCAAGACGCCTCCACCGAGTAGACTGTAGCTGTAAGTCAAGCCCGCTGTCATGGTCGAGAACGCATCACCGACAGTCAGACTAAGGTCGCCCGGAATCGTAGCGACGAATCTGATTGACTCGCCCTGGACTATAATGGGGTCGCCAATCTCGAAGGTCGTCAAGAATTGAGTCCCTACGCCGGTCAACACGACAGTGCCGTTCGTTGTCACCGTACCCGGCCCGCATGAAGTCGGTCGCACCGCGTCCAGCCGCGCAGACAGGTAGCTCTTGGCGTAGACTTCCTTGAGCGGCACGGTCGGCTCGGTCGCGTCGCCCGGCTCGGCTGCTGACCGTGTGATGCCGCTCGGTTCGATGTAGCCGTGGAACAGCATCGCCCAGCCGTCAGGTGTACCGTCCCACG
>CAZVCQ010000600.1:0-1866 GCA_964626085.1 uncultured bacterium | reverse complement strand
GCGTGACAACGAACCCGGAGAGGCAGGAAATCACCAGCACATGGTAAATCGTCAGTACGTGGGCCCAGTAGAGCACGGCCAGCGCCAGCGCGAACACGGCCAGTACCGACTGGGTCCAGACCATCAGGTTCCGTTTGTTGAACCGGTCGGCCATGGCCCCGGCGGGCAGTGAGACAAACCAGGCCGGCAGCCACATCACGGTCGAATTCAGGCCGACGAAGAACGGCGAGTTGGTCAGTTGCAGGACCAGCCACCCGGTGGCGATGTTCTGAATCCACGTGCCGATGAGGGAAGCAAGATTGCCGAACCAGTACAGCCGGTAGTTCCGGTGTTCGAACGCGGCGAAGGTGGCGGGCAGGGCTACGCCCGACGCCCGCACTACCTCTTCCTCGACTAGTTCGAGGCCGGGCTTGTGGGGACTGCCACCGCTTTCCGTGGGACTGGCACGGCTTTCCTCCGGGGAAAACCGTGCCTGCACCGAATCTCCCGAGGAAAACGGTGGCTGTACCCTCGGGTCGTGCGTCGGCTGTTGATTCGGGTCTTGTTCTGGCAAGGGTGTATTCTACTGATGCGCGCCTGACTGTAAACCGCAGCGCCGCGCTATGGTGTCCCTGCGAACTGGCGAATGGGAACTGCAGACTCGCGCCCGCAGGGCGCGTCACGGTCTACGGCTTGCGGCTGGCGGCTCGCGACTCTACTTGCGCGGGGTGTGCCGGCGGGTGCGCCTCGCGGGCTTGTCCGATGCCGTGAACTCCGCCGCCGCCGATTCTGATTCCGCCTGCACTTCGTCCCACGGGATGCCTCGTCCCTGGCGCAGGCTGGCGCGCGCCCGGGCGATTCGCGCGAGGAAGCGAGGGTCATTCTCGAGCCGGAAATCGAACCAGGCATCGTCGTCCGCAAAGCCGATGAGCACACCGGCGGGCCGGCCGTGACGAGTGATGATTATCTCTTCTTCGGCGGCGTCATTGAGATACTCGGACAGGTGGTCTTTGACCTCAGCCAGCGCTACTTTCTTCATCGTACACTCCTTGTGTCTCCAGCCAATCCGACGCGCGTGCCTTCTCGACGATCCCGAGTACGTCGACCGCGCCCGGCCGTACGTCATAGAAAACCCGCACGTCGCCGACGCGCAACCGGTACTGCGGCTTCCGGGTGCCGCGCAGGCGTTTGATGCGACTTCGGCTCGCCTGTGTCGGCTGGTGCCGAAGATGGCGGTTGATAGCGTCTCTCACCTCGGCCCGGATGTGACTCGACAGCGCACGAAAGTCGCCATGCGCCTCGGGGGAGAAGACAACCCGGTACTCCATTCTGGCCAGATGATAGCCAAATCTCGGTCGTCCGTCAAACACGCCATGTCCGGTGTGAGCAGCCCGAGGCCGAGGCATGGCGCAGAAATCAGAATGCAGAAGCGTGGAATCGAGCACTGGGAACTACGAGCCCGCGGATGGCCGCGTCAATCTGCAATCTGAAATCCGGGATCTAGAATGTGATGGCTCGCGATCCTGGGCCGCGGCTGATGGCAGGGGAGAGGCCGAGGCTCACCGGGTTGGCACGGCCCCGGTCTTGACTTTAGCCTGGACGGGCTATAATTTCTAACGACGCCGAATGCGGCGGAGTGGTTGGTGTCCGCCGCGGTGCTCTTCTCGGCGCCGACCGGATAAGTTCAGGTTCATATCGGGGGTGCTAAATGAAGGTTGGCTTCCTGGCCAGTCTGCTCGGATCGTACTTCACTCCCAGTTCAAAAGGCAGACGCCTTCGGCTATCCCTTTGCGCGATGGCGATGAAAGTGCCTCTCGCGCCGTCCGTCTCGACCGGCAAGAGCGAGGAGGAATGATGATGTCAACGAAGAGCCGTAGTATCGGAATG
>CAZVCQ010000599.1:0-1868 GCA_964626085.1 uncultured bacterium | reverse complement strand
AGTCACACGTCCATGCTGCCGGCGCCAAATGACCGGGTGAAGCCGGCGACCACGAAGCCGCCGTCCGAGGTCTGCTCAACCGAGTTGCCCCAATCCTGGTCCCATCCGCCCATCGTCAGGGTCCAGACCATGAGGCCGGCCGAGTCGGTCTTGATAAGGACGAGGTCACCATTGTTCTGTGAGAGCGCGCAGGTAATGATGTACCCTCCATCGGCGGTCTGACGGACCGAGAAGCCACAGCCAGGACCGTAGTTCCTGACCCATGATACTGCGCCGTTCGCGTCGGCCTTCACCAGCCAGACTTCGGCGGCATTCGAGTCTGAAGCGAAGGACTCCGTGGTGCCGGTCATTACGTACCCGCCGTCCGATGTCTGTTGACCGAGAGAACCGTAGTCATGGCCGGTCCCGCCGATGGTCCTGCTCCACACCTCATTGCCGGTGGCGTCGGTTTTGATCAGCCAGGCATCCCAGCCGCCGGCACCGAACGACCAGGTGCTGCCGAAGACGACGTAGCCGCCATCGGTCGTCTGTTGAGCAGCATCGGCCCCATCCGGGTTCGGTCCGCCGAAGGTCTTATTCCACAGTTCATTGCCAACCGAATCGGTCTTGACAAGCCAGGCGTCAGACCTGCCGGCGCCCTGGGATCGAGTTTCTCCGGCTATGATGAACCCACCGTCAGACGTCTGCCGGACTGAGCGCCCGGCATCCGCCGAGTCTCCACCGAACGTTCTCTCCCAAGTCTCGATGACCTGGTTCTGTTTCTCGCAGCCTATCTGGAACATGGTGAGCATGATGCCGGCCAGAACGAGACAGATTCCTGCAGTCTTTGCTGCGTACACTGACTCCTCCTGTCAGAGCTTCGCGGACTTGCCTGAACCGCGGGATGGTTCCTGGTTTTTAGTTTATGGTTTCCGGTTCTGTGAACTGAGAACCTGCAACCAGAAACCAAGAACCATCGGTGCCCGGCAATCCGGGTGCGGTCAGGGCAGGACGGTGATTGTCTTTAGGGTTTCTCTTTTGTCGGGCTGGATGGCGACGATTCGGAATGCACCCGGCTCGGCCGGGATGGCCCCGACAACAAAGTCCTGCCACCCGGGGAGTCTTATGGGATCGACGATATCGGGACGGAAACGAGACCATGCCTGCACGGTGAGTTCTGCACCTGAACTGCTCACCTCGAAGCGTTCGAACTCGTACGCGGAGGTCGGGCCCAATGTGGCGACTAATGTGGCGTGGAATTCGGAATCGACGCGGACGGTGTCCGGGACTACTACCACCGTGAGTTTGGCGACCTGAACGGCGGAGTCGCGGAACAGGCTGCAGCCGGCCACGGACATGACCACGGCCAGCAGCAGGGCTCGGGTGACGTACCTCATCTCGCCGGAATCATATCGGGCCGAATGTGCGTGTCAACATTGACTTCCGTTTGTGCGGGCGGGGGCGTCAATCTGCCTCGGGGTCGGCCAATCTACAATCGACAATCTGCAATCTGCAATGCCTCTGGGTTGGATGTCCCGAAGCTTCCCGAAATCGGGTGTCTGTCCCTGATTCCCTTCAGCCTCAACCTGCTCTCGAATCCCGGCCCGACAGCGCCCCGGCAAGTACTCCACAGCCGTTACGCGCCGCCTCGCCTCTTACAGGTCACCGCAGTTCCGACGCAGAAGTGCTTGACAACTGGCACGGACCTAGTAGCATCACGCAGGAGTTAACGTGCGTCCTACCGGCGTGGCGACATTCGTCCTGGCGTTGATCACGGCGGGACGTCTCTTTGCCTGGTCGGCGCCGGAACGGGTTGACAGAAAGCCTGACGGCTACATATTACCCGGAGTACAAAATAGCTTGCATTACAGGGCGGCATAACGGACGTG
>CAZVCQ010000598.1:0-1876 GCA_964626085.1 uncultured bacterium | reverse complement strand
ATGGACGCGGTCTTCGCCCCGGGCAACAAGAACGTCATCCTGCTCGGGATTGACGAAGACTATATGAAGCTCCGGCCGGCGTGGCGCATCAACGGCCACTGGTTTGACTCAGACTCAAGCGTGATTTTGGGTTCGACCTCGGCCCAGGAAGCCGGGCTGAAGCCCGGGGATTTCTGGACGGTGCCGGAGAAGAACGTCAGGCTGCACGTCGTCGGCGTGCTGAACCGCACCAACACCCAGGACGACGGGTTCGTGTTTGTGCCGCGCAAGACCCTGCAGAAGATCTCCGGGCTTGAAGGCAAGCTCGTGCTGATACTCATCAAGGCGAAGCACGTAGACCAGACCGACGAACTGGTTGCTTCGCTCAAGGCGGACGAGGTAGACATGAACGTCTTCCCGCTGTCCGAGCTGCTCGGCACCATCGGCGCGCTGATGGCCAGCACCAAAGTGTTCGTTTCCGCCATCATCCTGATTGCGGTCATCCTCGGCGGGGTCGGCGTGCTGAACACCGTGTTGATGGCGGTATTCGAGCGGACGCGCGAAATCGGCATGATGAAGGCGATGGGCGGGTCACGGGGCGACGTGTTCAAGCTGGTCTGGGCCGAGACGATACTGACAACCGTGCTGGGCGGTGTGGCCGGTGTGCTTGTCGCGCTGGTTTCCTCGCGCCTGGTCGAAGCACTCATCCGGGGCATGATTCCGTACGCACCCAAAGGGTCGCTCATCGGGTTCTCGCTCCTAACGATGTTGATGTGCGTCGTCCTGTCGCTCTTGCTCGGATTGGTCGCGGGGTTCTATCCTGCATTCCGGGCCGCCAGCGTGAAACCGGTAGAAGCGATAAAGGCGGAGTGAGAATCATGGAAATTGCATCAACCTGCGACATTAGGCCGGCGGTAGAGGCCAAGGGGCTGGTTCGTACCTACCGGCGCGGGGTAGAGAAGATACAGGCGCTCAAAGGCATTGACCTGGACATACAGTGCGGCGAGTTCGTTGGCGTTGTCGGGCATTCCGGAGCGGGCAAGACCACGCTGCTCAACCTCATCGGGCTGATGGACCGGGCGACCGAGGGTAGTCTGAGCGTGCTCGGACACGACACGGCCCGGCGCGGCGTCGGGTTCGACGCGCTCCGGCGCAAGAACATCGGGTTCGTATTCCAGGAGTTCTACCTGATGCCGACTTTGACCGCACTCGAGAACGTGCTTATGCCTGCCATGTGGGGGAAAACGGGGACTGTCCCGCGCGCCGCTCGCTCCTGCGGTGGCGCAGCCACACGCTCCGAGGGACTGTCCCCAGTTTTCGCCAAGGTCTCGATCAAGCAGAGAGCAGCCGAGCTTCTGAATCTCGTCGGGCTCGGTAGGCGCATGACCCACAAACCTTCCGAACTCTCCGGCGGCGAAATGCAGCGCGTGGCCGTGGCCCGCGCGCTCGTGAACAGCCCGAGACTACTATTGGCCGATGAACCCACCGGCAACCTTGATACTGCAACCCGCGACGGCATCTTTAACCTCCTTCTGGCCTTGAACCGAGATTCCGGACTGACGGTTGTCGTGGCAACACACGACCTGAGCCTGGAGTCCCGGTTTACGCGGGTTGTTAGACTGGAGGATGGAAATGTTGTCTGACGTACAGCCTGGGACACGATCCGAATCGCCGGGCGATTCGGTCATGTCCCGCGCCAACGGGAAACTGCTTGAGGCAAAGGATCTGTGGCGGAGCTACCACCGGGGCAGCGAGACGATTCACGCTCTGGCCGGGCTGAACCTTGCCCTTGGGCAGGGCGAAGTGGTTTCGGTGGTCGGCCGGAGCGGGTCGGGCAAGACAACACTCTTGAACCAGATCGGCTGCCTTGACCGGCCGTCGAAGGGAAGCCTGAAGA
>CAZVCQ010000597.1:0-1883 GCA_964626085.1 uncultured bacterium | reverse complement strand
ACTATACACAACCCTTGCAGGAATGCAAGCTATTTATTGCTCTGATTAGTAATTGGCCAAGCCGTAGCGCGGCAGCCAAAGGGCGTTAATCGTATCGACAGCGGCGGGCGCATACATCCGCGCATACTGGTCGTCCTTGCTGGACTCATCGATGCGGAATGCGAGCGTCCTTGGCTTGCGGGTCGGGAAGAACGCCCGCGACCCATCTTCAAGCAGCAGGTACTTGCGCCCGGGTTGCTCGCGTGGCAGGGCGTAGTGTTCCTTGATGAAGCTACGCGTGCGGCGTACCAGATAGAGCCGCATCAGGTCACGCCAGTCGTCTGGGTACGGGCTGTGGTCGAATGCCGCCAGTGTCCGTTCGGCGCACTGGTGCAGTCGCTCAAACTCCACCTTACCAACTTCCGCCAGGCACTTCTCCGGCCTGATGCCGATGTCGGAGTCAGGTGGCACAAAGAGCATTAGCTGGCTGGACAGGTCTCGATAGTCCTTGTTGTACGGCGTTGCCGTGAGCAGTATCACCCTGCTTTCGTTGCGGTGAATGTAGTCTTGAATTGCCCGGTAGCGGCGGCCCTCGCGGTTGCGGAGGTTATGGCTCTCATCGATGATGACCAGCCGGCGGCGTATCATGTTCGGCAGGTCATTGATGGCGCGGCTGACTGACATGACCTCGGCTCGCATTCGGTAGCGACCGACGTACTCCTTCCACATCCCAGTGAGGTTCTTCGGGCAGATAATCAGGGTTTCGAGTCCGCGGTCATCCTCGAAAATGCGGGCGAGCGCGGAGGCCATCAGCGTCTTGCCCAACCCGACAACGTCGCCGATGAGCACGCCACCGCGTTTGTTCAGGTGATGGGCTGCGATTTGTACGGCCGCGACTTGGAACTCGAAGAGCCGGTTGCCGAAGTCCTTGGGTATCTTGAATTCCGACAGCCCGGCACGCGCCTCCTGCGCCAGATGATATGCCATCTTCACGTAGATGTGATAGGGCGGTACCAAGTCCTCGCGTGCCCAGCTCTCATCGATGATAGCCGCCAGCTCATCGGAAATGTCCAAGCACCAGTGGTTGTCCCAGCGATCCTCGAACCAGCGCGCCAGCTTGTCGCACGCGTCGTGGTCCATCACATCAACATTCAGCTCACCCTGGTGAGACAAACCGGCAAAGGTCAAGTTGCTGCTGCCGACGAAACCGACCTTGGGGTTGACCTTGTCAGACCTGAAGAGCAGGTAGAGCTTGGCGTGCAGCGGATGCGCCAAGAACAACTTCACCACGACCTTGTGTGCCTTGATTTGTGCGGACAGGCGGCGCAATCCCGCCTCGTCATCATTTGTGGGGACCCCGACGGCAAGCTGCTTACGGAATTCCTCTGCCAGCTTGCGCTTGAGCCGAAGCGCCGTCTTGTTGTCAATCGCGTCCTCGCGTTTAGCGAGGCTCAGGGCGTCACGCAACTCCTGCTCGGCCGGCCGCTGCATACCGATGAGCAGACGACAGCAGTGCCCATCGACGCCGGACCATTGCTCGATGCAGGAATCAATCTGCTTCCAGCCGCGCAGGTTGAAGTAGCCGACGCAGAAGTCGGCCCGCTCAGCGACCTTCAGAGTGTCGCAGAGCGCGGGCAGGAGCTGCTGTTCGATGTTGTCGAAGATGCGGGGCACTACCGAATCTCCAAGCGACGATTGGCGAATGCCGAATGCCCAAAGGAACGGGCGGAGGCTCGGTCAATCACGACGATGGTATAGCCGGAAAACGGGCCAAAGTCAAGCAAGGGACAGCGGTCAAGGGGTCGAGTGAGGAAGAAAGGAACAAGTAGGGAAAAGCGGGGCAGAGACGGGACTGAGGCCCGTTCCGGGAGCAGGTTCGCGGACAGGAGCGGAGCGTGGTGCAC
>CAZVCQ010000596.1:0-1886 GCA_964626085.1 uncultured bacterium | reverse complement strand
CCGTCGGGCGCGAAATCCAGTCGATCCTGTGACTCAATGTCGGGTTTAGGGACCAGGTCATCTCCGGATACGACGACAAGGCCTTCTTCACTGCCCAGCCTTGGGGCGACTGCTGCAACGGCTTTCCACCCGCGACCCTGACCTTCGGCACCTGGCAGGAGATCAAGGACGAAGTCCACGTCAACTTCTTCCGCTTCCGGAAGTCGAAGCCCGCCGACGACAGGACGATCGTGCAGGAAAGCCTCAGCTTCGCCCTCGACCTGTTCCGGCACCCCGAGAAGCACAATCTCGAGCGCTATGCCATCGGCCTGAAGGCCTATGACAACTGGACCAGCGCCGTGGCCGCCGGCCACGGTCAGACGCACGGGAACTGGTGGAATGGGACCGTCTGGTCCGAGTGCCGGGCCATGGCCTCCGGCTATTTCTCCGAAATCGGACAGAAGTTCGCAGCGGTTTCCGGACCGTCTGCAAAGCTGAGCAGCACCTATCGGGGAATCGCCGACCTCCTGTCCCAGGCCGCCGACAAGGAGATGAAACCGGCTGACAAGACGGCCATCATTGCCGAACTCAAGGACAAGGAAGGGCAGGCCATCAGCCAGGTCGAGTCCCTGCTCGTCTCCCTAGGCAAGAGCGAGTAGCTCACCGCGCCTCATTTGACTCTGAGTTGACTTCCCTTAGAATACATCTCCATGTCTAGACGAATCGAACGGCTGCGCGGGCTGATGCGACACGAGAAGCTGGATGGTTTCGTCGTCGTGAACCTGGCCAACGTCCGCTATCTGTGCGGGTACACCGGATCGAACGGGCTGATGCTCGTTGCCCGCCGTGATTGCTGGTTCTACACCGACTTCCGCTATGCCGAGCAGATAAAGACCGAGGTGAAGGGCTGCCGGAGGCGGGTCCTGGTACGCGACCTCGTCTCGCATCCGCCTCCGGAATGGGGTCGGACCTATGGACGCCTCGGTGTCGAGGAGAACCATGTCACTCTCGACCGGGCCAAGCAATTCCGGAAGCGCTTCAGCAAGGCCCGGCTGGTTCCGACCCGCGACCTCGTGCTGGAGTTGCGCCGGACCAAGGAGCCGGTCGAAGTGGAGCAGATTGCCCGGGCCCAGCTTGTCACCGACCGCGTATTCAATGACGTACTCAAGCTGGTGAAGCCGGGCGTGCGCGAACGCGACCTCGCGCTCGAGATCGAGTTCCAGTTCCGCAAGCAAGGCGAAGTGGCGTTCGATTCCATCGTCGCTTCGGGTGAGAACGCGGCCAAGCCCCACGCCGGGTTCAGCGACCGCAAGCTCCGCAAGGGTGACGCGCTCACCTTTGATATCGGCTGCCGGGTCGCAGGATACTGCTCGGATATGACTCGAACCGTTTTTGTCGGCAAGGCTCCAGCTGAGTTGCGCCGGGTCTACGAAATCGTCCACGAGGCCCAGCGGCGCGCCCTCGCCACAATGAAGCCGGGCACGACGGCCAAGGCCGCCGATGCCGCGGCGCGTGAGTACATCACCGAACAGGGCTATGGCAAGCGCTTCGGCCACAGCCTTGGCCATGGCGTCGGAATCGATGTCCACGAGCTGCCGGCGCTGGCCGCCACGAGCAGAGAGACGCTCGCACCGGGCGACGTGGTCACGGTCGAGCCGGGAATATATCTGCCGGGAGTCGGCGGCGTTCGCATCGAGGACATGGTGCACGTCACGAGGACCGGATACGCGAACCTGACCCGGAGTCCGAAGCGGCTCATCGAGCTCTAGCCGGACCGGGTTTCATTTGAGGAACAGGAGCACAGGATGATAACCCCCAATGAATTCAAGTCCGGAGTGCTCATAAAGCACAAGGACGGCATCTACCAGGTCCTGTCCTACTCGCGCAGCCGGACCGCGCAGCGCCGG
>CAZVCQ010000595.1:0-1892 GCA_964626085.1 uncultured bacterium | reverse complement strand
CTGGGAACAGAAAGGCAAAGGTGAAGGTAAAGGCAAAGGCTAAGGAGAAGGCAGAGGCAAAGGCAAAGGTGAAGGGGAAAGTGAAGGCCAAGGTGAAGGCAGAGGCAAGGGAGAAAGAGGCCAGTTCGCCTCCGGTCTCAACCTCTACCTTAGCCTCAACCTGTTCTCATCGCTCTACCTCTACCTTCACCTCTACCTTTCCTGGTGTTCTGCTCCAACCGCTCGTCCCCGCGGTCGACTCGCGCGGGTGGCTGACCGAGTTGTTCCGCGCGGACGTGCTTGAGGCGGCTGGTATGCGGGAGGCGCGGCCGGTGATGGGCTACCTGTCGATGACCAAGCCGGGCGTGGCGCGCGGACCGCACGAACACCGCGAGCAGACCGACCTCCTTGCCTTTGCCGGGCCGTCCGACTTCGAGGTGACGCTTTGGGACAACCGAACCGGCTCGTCGACGTTCGGTCGGCGCGAGACATTCGTGCTGGGTGCGAGCAAGCCGGCAGCCCTCATTACCCCGCCGGGTGTAGTCCACGCCTACCGCAATGTCGGCAAGGTCGAGGGCTGGGTGCTCAGCTTCCCGAACCGGCTCTACAAAGGCCCGGGCCGGAAAGAACCGGTGGACGAAATCCGCTATGAGGACGACCCCGCGTCTAGTTTCAAGTTGCCGGTTTCCAGTTCCACGTTCTCAAACCACAA
The DNA here is from genome assembly GCA_964626085.1 of uncultured bacterium. Classification (GTDB taxonomy): domain Bacteria; phylum Hydrothermota; class Tepidihabitantia; order Tepidihabitantales; family Tepidihabitantaceae; genus UBA2258. The sequence goes on along the minus strand of CAZVCQ010000595.1, from coordinate 1,201 downwards.
ACCATGAACCACAAACCAAGAACTCTCAAGTTGCAGGTTTCTAGTTCTTCGTTCCCGAACCACGAACCATGAACCAGGAATGGTGAACTGACCCGTGGCGACGTTCAAGAGTTTCGAAGATATCGACGCCTGGAAGAAGGCGCGTGAACTCACTCGATACGTCTACGATGTCACGTCGAAAAGAGCCTTTGCCCGTGACTTCATGCTTCGCGATCAGATCCGTCGTGCCTCTGTATCGGTCATGTCCAACATCGCCGAGGGGCATGGCCGAGGAGGACGAAAGGAGTTCCTCCAGTTTCTATCGATAGCTCTCGGCTCGGCGAATGAAGTTGGCGCGCAACTCTACGTTGCTCTGGACCAAGGCTACATCACCGATCGCGAATTTCAGCTTCTGGCCGGTCTGGTCCGACAGACTGCAAGTCTGATCGGCGGGCTGTCCAGGTACCTGCGTACGACGTCAGTTTCTGGCACCAAGTTTCTCGGCTCCCGAACCGGGAACCAGAAACCAAGAACTACGAACCAACAACCATGAACGACTTCGTAGTTCCTAGTTCCAAGTTTGCAGTTCCTAGTTGGGCGCAAGTCCCCAAACCTAGAACCAGAAACCTACAACCATGAACCTTCTAGTTACTGGCGGCTGCGGTTTCATCGGCTCCAACTTCATCCGCCGCAGGCTGGCCGGCACCGACGACACGGTCGTCAACCTCGATGCTCTGACCTACGCTGGCAACAAGGCCAACCTGCAGGAGTCTGAGGGCAATGCCAGGTATCGGTTCATTCACGGCCGCATCGAGGACCCTGCAGCGGTGAAGGATGCCATGACTGACGTGGACGCGGTCGTCCACTTCGCTGCGGAGAGCCATGTTGACCGGTCGATTGACGACGCCGCGCCGTTCATCACAACCAATGTTCTCGGCACGCAGGTGATGCTCGACGCCGCCCGCAAGGCCGGGGTCAAGCGCTTTGTCCACGTCTCGACCGACGAGGTCTATGGTGCCTTGGGCAAAGAAGGCAGGTTCACCGAGACCACGCCGTTCCGGCCGCGTTCGCCTTACTCCGCGTCCAAAGCAGCGGGCGACATGCTGGCGCAGGCGTACTGGGAGACCTATCGCCTGCCGGTGATGGTCGTGCGGCCATCGAACAACTACGGCCCGTACCAGTTCCCGGAGAAGCTCATCCCGGTGATGGTCACCAACCTGAT
>CAZVCQ010000594.1:0-1892 GCA_964626085.1 uncultured bacterium | reverse complement strand
GAGATTGAGCCGACCATATTCTTCATGGACATCCGCGCCCACGGCAAGGACTTCGATGCGTTCTACAACCGGGCAAAGGACCAGCACGGCGTGCGTTTCGTCCGGTCCCGGGTGGGCAAGGTACTGGAAGTCCCGGAGAGCGGGAACCTGCTCGTCTACTACACCACGGAGGACAATCCGAGGCAGTTGTGCGAGGAGTTCGACATGGTGGTGCTCTCTGTTGGGCTCGAACCAAGGCAGGCCAATGCGGTCCTCGCCGACAAGCTGGACGTCAAGCTGAACAAGCACAAGTTCTTCAAGACTTCGACCTTCTCGCCGGTCGCGACGAGCCGGCCCGGGATATTCGTGTGCGGTCCGGCCTGTGGCCCCAAGGACATTCCGGAAACGGTAATGGAGGCGTCGGGCGCCGCGGCCGCAGCCGAAGGCGTGGTCGCCGAGGCCAGGGGGACCGCGATTGTCCCCAAGACATACCCGCAGGAAAGAGATGTCCGGGGCGAACCGCCGAGAATCGGCGTGTTCGTGTGCCACTGCGGCATCAATATCGGAAGCGTGGTGGACGTCCCCGGGGTTGTTGAATTTGCCCGGAAGCTGCCCGGCGTCGTCTATGCCGAGCACAACCTGTTCACCTGTTCTCAAGATACCCAGCAGAAGATAAGCAAGACTATCCGAGAACAGCGTCTCAACCGCGTTGTGGTTGCGTCCTGCTCGCCCCGGACCCACGAGCCGCTCTTCCAGGAAACCCTGCGCGAAGCCGGCCTGAACCCGTGCCTGTTTGAAATGGCGAACATCCGGGACCAGTGTTCCTGGATTCACGGGCACGTGCCGGAAAAGGCCACGGCAAAGGCAGAGACGCTGGTCCGGATGGCGGTGGCAAAGGCGGGACTGCTGGAGTCATTGTATGCGGTGATGCTGCCCGTCATTCAGAAGGGACTGGTAATCGGCGGCGGCCTGGCCGGAATGACGGCTGCCTTGTCCCTGGCCGACCAGGGATTCGAGGCCATCCTGGTCGAGCGCGAAAGCGAACTGGGCGGAAACCTGAGGAACCTGTACCGGACGATTCAGGGCGAGGACGTCCAGGAGTACCTGAAGAATCTGGTTTACGAGGTTGAGCATCACCCGAGAGTCAAGGTATACCGGTCAGCGACCATCGAGGATATCGAAGGCTACATCGGGAACTACAAGACGACGATTGAAGTCAAAGGCCAGGAACCAGCAGCCGGAAGCCAGCAGGCGCAAATCGAGATTGAGCATGGGGTTGTCATCGTTGCGACCGGTGCCGAGGAATCAAGGCCCGGGGAGTACCTGTACGGCCAGGATGAGAGGGTAATCACCCAGATCGAGCTGGAGAAGCGGATGCAGGACCCGCCGGCCCACAAGCTGGGCAAGCTCAAGAACGTCGTGATGATCCAGTGCGTCGGGTCGAGGGACGACAAGCACCCATACTGCTCGCGAGTGTGCTGTTCGGACGCGGTCAAGAACGCGCTCAGACTTAAAGAGCTCAATCCCAAGGCGAACATCTACGTGCTGTACCGGGACATGCGGACCTACGGATTCCTTGAAGAGTACTACCAGCTCGCCCGCGACAAAGGCGTGGTGTTCATCAGGTACAACGAGGAACAGAAGCCGGTGGTGGAGAAGGACGGGGACAACCTGAAGGTAAGAGTCAGGGACCTGATTCTTGAGGCCGACCTGGCGGTGAACCCGGACCTTGTCGTGCTTGCCCCGGCGATAGTCCCGCACGAAGATGCCGCCGCCATTTCCCGGATGCTCAAAGTCCCGCTGAACGAGAACAACTTCTTCCTCGAAGCACACGTCAAGTTGCGGCCGGTTGACTTTGCGACCGAAGGCGTGTTCCTCGCCGGGCTGGCGCATTCGCCCAAGAACATCCCGGA
>CAZVCQ010000593.1:0-1903 GCA_964626085.1 uncultured bacterium | reverse complement strand
GCGGGCGGGGTATGGCAGCAACACCCCGCCCGCTTCGCAGACCGAGCCATCGTCACGGCGCTATCGGCGCGGCGTGTTGAAGACGTCGGTGCGGATGGCCTGGAGCACTCACTGGGTCAGTCCGCGCGTCGGCGGCCGTCACCCCGTGCTAGTCAGCGTCAGATGACGAAGCGCAAGATACCTTCGAACGTTGCCGGGGACGGCCCCTTCCTCGTCCAGTCCTCCTTCAGGGTCGCGGCCTGCGCGCATCACATCTCTCATCTTCCGCCCTGCATCTGACCTCTTGCTTCCAGCCGGGCCTTTCCTCGTACCTGTGGTCGTAGCTTGCGCCATAGCTGTCGTCGTAGCCTGCGCCGTATATCGGGTTGTATCTTCACCCGTACCTCTACCTGTATCTCGACCTGGACATCAGCCTTGACCTCAACCTGTTCCTCGCCCCTGACCGGTCGCCGTTCCGGAACAGATACCTGCCATCGTAGCAGGCGCCGGAGCTTTGGCCGTTCCGCGGGCTGTAGCGCCGGACATATCGGTCGCTGTTCCTCAGGATTGAGCCTGCGCTGTTCCGGAGGCTATAGCTCCGCCAGTGACCCCTACCCTTGCTTTCTCGCGCTTGCTCCGGCTCCAAACCCGCCGATAATACGGATGTTATGACCATTCTGCCCGGTCTTGTGGAAGCCCGGTTCTTTCAACGCCCTTTGACCTGTCTCCCACCCCATGCGTGACCTGTCCCTTTCCGCCAAGACACAGGCAATCTTCGCCCGTATCAGGAACTACGCCTGGACCCTCAACGTGTACGGCATGAGCCAGAGCCGGGCCTTGTGGCTGGTCAGGGCACGGACCCAGGCTCGCATCAACCAGTCCGGCATCGTGCCGCCGTACACGAATGTCTACCGGCGATACGTGAGTGAACTGGTCAAGGTCTTCCGGACCGAGAACGGCGAGCGGCTCATCGCGACCATCAAGCTGACCATCCGCAAGTGGGTGAACCTTCGGCTCGAACCGACACTGCTTGAGGGACTTCTCAGCGACTGCTTCCTGCGGTTCGAGCAGCAGGACTACGCCATGGCCAAGACGCAGTCACTGGGCCGGCAGCCCAAGTCCCGACATCGCCATGGCACCTACGCCGGCTCGCTCAAAAAGGGACGGGCCGCCCTGCGCAAGGGCAGCACGGTCGCGGAACAGGCCGAACTGCAGCAGCAAGGCTCCGAGATCGCTTCCGACATCGCCCGCAGGCTCAAGCCGGTCCTAGAAGCCCGCGGCATCGCCGGTCGAGCGTTCATCCCATACTACAACTTCGCCCAGAAGCTCGGCAGACTCTCCCGCAACTACGGTGGCAAGTCCCTCCAAATCGCCGCTGCCGACCTCATCGACCTGTACGAAGCGAAACAGCTCGATAGCGACATACTCCGTGCTATCTCGCAGGTTCTCTTCGATATCGCCATCTGACGCCTCTGCCTGTTGCCCCCGCCCGAGACATCCTAAACAAGCGAGTGTAGACCTACCGCGACCGATGCGCGGGCAATCCTTGGTGACGAGGGAGATGTTCCGACAACGATGAACGTCGAACGGTACTCGCCGAACCGACGATGCCCGTCGCCTTGACTACTCGGCCTGCAATCCTAGAATCGCGCGATGGCGCAGAAGAGCCGCTGGCATCCGTTCCTGAACGATTCACCCCAAACCCCGCACCTCAAGGGGTTCCACCCCTAAGGCGGTGTACGCGGCTCCCTCGGGTCGTCGCACGTGCACCTGTGACCCCTTGGAGTGACCCGGCGACTTGACTTCTCTTCCCGCGAGTCCTACAATCGAGCCATGCCCGAGCCGGAGTCTTCCCCGAACTTAGTGGAGGCTGGAGATATGGGAAGTGTCCTTGCCACCTACGTATTTGACGCGGATAACGTAC
>CAZVCQ010000592.1:0-1912 GCA_964626085.1 uncultured bacterium | reverse complement strand
GGCTTTCATGCCGCGCGCTGGGACGGCGCTGATGGCCGCGGGCGTGCCGTTCCTGCCGGCGTATACTTCGTGCGCTACTGCGCGGGCCAAGTTGTCTCGACTGGACGCCTGACGCTGATAAGGTAGAACAGCATAGGCGGGGAGGCGGATTCCGCCTCCCCGCCGCCTCTTATGATCAGATGTCTGGTCCTATTGTTTACTGGATGGGCAGCAGTTCTTTCAGCCACTGACATCAGAAGAATCGCGCGGATTCCCTCTGGACCCTACTCCGGGTCTGATGGCCGCGTGGTCTGCTGCGACAGCGACCACGACTCGTTGCCGGAACTTGTCTTCCACACGGGCACGATTCGTCCCTCTGACCTGCTTCGCAACGAGGTATGGGAGCATCAGGGCTGGAACCGGTTTTGCCTCGTTTTCGCGGACACCGGCGAGTATCCGGAACCTCCTGGCATCACGACCGGCAATGCCATTCCGTTTGCTGCCGGTGATATCGACAATGACGGGCTGACTGACATTGTGTGCATCAGCATCGAGAAGCCGCCAATACCAGACACGTTCTACTGCATCGTGATGACGCTTGAAAGTCCTGACAGTCTCAGCTATCCGTGTTCGCTCTCTTGGTACTATCGGTACGGCAACAATGACGCCATCCCTATTCCGACTTACTACCCGCCCGACCTGGACGCTGACGAACACCGGGAAATCGTCTGCGCGACGTCGGGGGCAGGTTGGTGCATTTGGGAAAACGTCGCCGACAATCAAAACGCACTCGTGTGGCGCGACACAATTCACGATGGCTATCGGCTCAGCTTCGGCGATTTCGATGTGGACGGCAGGATGGACTTCGCCACCGCTAGACTCGGTAGCTCCGGCACGATGTCGGTTTGGGAGTGCACCGGCGACGACACGTACGAGGTGGTGTACCAGGACACGGTCAGGAAGCCCAACGGCGCCGACGTCTTCACTACCAACGACATCGACGGCGACGGCAAGCCCGAGTTCTACGTTGCCTACTATAGCGTCCCGCGCGGGATGATGTATCTCTACATGTGGGAGGCCGACCAGATTGGGAGCGACGTCTATCATCGCACGCCGATAGATTCGCTAGGGTTCGGGGGCGACGACTGGGGCCGTATCAGCGAGTGCGGTGATATCGATGGCGACGGGATTGATGAGTGCATCTGGACCACGCCGAGCATCATCAAGGTGTACAAGGCCGTCGGTGACGACCAATTGCAGGAGGTCTGGCAGTGGAACAACGACCATGGCGGGTTCCGGTCGCTGGTCAGCACGGTCTACGACATCAACGGCGATGGGTACAACGAACTGATTACGGCAGGCAACGCCAAGATATCGATATTCGAGATAGATGCGGTTGACTTGGTGTCGCCGAACGGTGGGAGCTTCCAACCCGGCGATACGCTGCCAATCCGCTGGGTCACTCACTCGCCTCCGCGCTGCGACTCGCTGTCGCTGTTCCTCAGACGCGACTCCTTGTGGAACCTTGACACGATAGCCCGCGGATTGCCGGCTACTGATACTCTGTATCAATGGATCATACCCGCAAGCGTGCCCGACACGGGTCGCGTGGTCGTGATTGCCTTCGGTCCCGGCTGGCAGCACGACATGTCGGACAGCGCCATCAACTTCACCGGCGGCGGCGTGGCCGAAGGAACTCACCGTGTGCCGCTGCAATGGTCGCTTTCCGTAAGCCCGAACCCAGCGCGGGGAGCGTTCACGGTGAGGTACGATGTACCGGGAAAATGGGGACAGTCCCAGCCGCTTCGCGGCCAGTCTGAGGTACAGTCCCCATTTTCCACAGTCCCCGTTTTCGCTCTCGGCATCTACGACGCCGGCGGCAGGCTGGTGCGGTCGCTGACCGACGGCGACGTCCCGCCAGGCAGATACGAAG
>CAZVCQ010000591.1:0-1913 GCA_964626085.1 uncultured bacterium | reverse complement strand
CGAAGTCCTTGCCGTGGGCGCGGATGTCCATGAAGAATATGGTCGGCTCAATCTCTTTGACGTGCTCCCTGGCGATGGTCGCTTCCTTAATGGCGTACATACAGCAGACCGACGAGCAGTAGCTCCGGTCTTCGCGCTCATCCCGGCTGCCGACACACTGTATCCAGGCGATTCGCCGGGGAACCTTGCCGTCGTGCGGCCGCTGGACGTGACCGGCAAAAGGTCCGGAAGCGGCCAGTATCCGTTCGAACTCGATGCTGGTCACGACGTTCTTGCACCGGCCGTATCCAAACTCGTATTTGAGCGAAGGATTGAATTTTTCCGCGCCGTCCGCGACAATGACCGCCCCGACATCGAAAGACAACTCCTGTTCCTTCTGGTCGAAGTCAATCGCATCCGCCTCACAAAACTCCTTGCATACCTGGCAGTTACCGGTTTGCAGGTGGATGCAATGGTCGGCATCAATCGTGGCGTAGTTCGGGACCGCCTGCGGGTAGGGAATGTATATCGCCGACCTTTCCCTAAGGCCCTCGTCGAACTCGGACAGAATCGGGACGGGCTTGTTGCGCGTAATTTCCGCAAACTTGATGCACTTGGTCGGGCATACGGATAAGCACGCTCCACAGGTCTGGCAGACGTCCGACTGGACGTCGAATGCTGGCTGCACCAGCCGCCGGTCGCCTCTGCCGGAGAACCCGATTGCTCCTTTTCCCATCCGGTCGCGGCACATGCGGACGCAGAGACCGCAGAGCAGGCAGTCCTTGTTCTTCGGCGCAATCCTCGGCTTGCCGACGCCCATCTCCTCGGCCAAACGTTTGACCTCTTCGGAGTCCGGGCACCGCGCCAGCAGCAATTCTACCATTATCTTGCGGGTCTTCTTCACGCGCGGAGTGTCGGTCTCGACAATCAGCCCGTCCTGGGCCGGGTAGGTACAGGACGCGTGAACGGACGCCGGAGTGCCCTTTCGGCTCACTTCGACCAGGCAGAGCCGACAGGCACCATAGGCGGGCAGCGCCTTGTGGTAGCACAGGGTCGGTATCTTCACGCCGGCCTTTTCCGCCGCCTGGAGTATTGAGCGGCCCGGTTCGACTTCTACCTGTTTGCCGTTGATTGTCAGACTTACCATATTCTTCACGCCGACTCCCCGGTTGTGACCAGTATCGCGCCGAACTTGCAGCCATCAAGACAGACCCCGCACTTGATGCACTTGTCCTGGTCTATCACGTGCGGCGTCTTCTTCGCACCGGTGACAGCCTGGGAAGGGCAGTTCTTCGCACACAACATGCACCCGGTGCATTTGTCCTTGTCCACGTCGAATCGAATCAGCGCTTTGCACACCCTGGCCGGGCACTTCTTGTCCCGGACGTGGGCGACGTACTCCTCCCGGAAATGACGCAGGGCGCTCAGCACCGGGTTGGGCGCGGTTTTCCCCAGCCCGCACAGCGACGCCTCCTTGGTTGCTTCGCCCAGTTCCTCCAGCAGTTCGATGTCGCCTTTCTTCCCTCTTCCTTCGCAGATGTTTGTCAATATCTCGTGCATCGCGGCGAGGCCTTCGCGACAGGAATTGCACCTTCCGCAGGACTCGTCTTTCGTGAACCCGATGAAGTACCGGGCAATGTCGACCATGCAACTATTCTCGTCCATCACGATCATCCCGCCGGAACCCATAATCGCGCCCGCTTCCTGCAGCCGCTCGTAGTCCACCGGCAGGTCGAGCATGCTCTTCGGAATGACGCCGCCGGACGGGCCGCCGGTCTGGACGGCCTTGAACTCCTTCCCGTTCGGAATCCCGCCGCCGATGTCATACACGATTTGCCGCAGCGTTATCCCCATCGGCACCTCAACGAGCCCGGCGTTGTTGATATTCCCGGCCAGCGAGAACACCTTGGTGCCCTTGCTCTTCTCGGTCCCGA
>CAZVCQ010000590.1:0-1918 GCA_964626085.1 uncultured bacterium | reverse complement strand
ATCCGCATCCCGACGCTCTGCTACCACGAGGACCTGTGTCTGGCCGGGGTCTGCCGTATCTGCTCGGTCGAGGTGTCGAAGCAGCGGACGCTCCAGACCGCCTGCACGTTCCCTATCACCGAGCCGATTACCGTCAGCACCACCAGCCGGCGCGTCCGGCAGGCGCGGCGCCACATCCTCGACCTTCTGCTCTCCAAGCACTACGGCGAATGCTACTCCTGCTTCCGCAACAACAACTGTGAGCTCCAGGCGCTGGCCAAAGAATACGGCGTTGATTTCTTCCGCTTCGGTCACCCGGACAAGCCGAGGTTCGAAGTCGACCGGTCGAGCTACTCGGTGGTGCGCGACATGAACAAGTGCGTGCTCTGCCGCCGCTGCGTCCGGACCTGCATCGACCTCCAGTCGGTCGGGGTGCTGACCGCGGCGCACCGCAGCGACCGGACCAAGATCGAGACGTTCCTCGACCGGCCGCTCGCCGACGTCATCTGCATCAACTGCGGCCAGTGCATCAACCGCTGCCCGACCGGCGCGCTCCGCGCCAAGGACCCGTCCGACGAGATCTGGGCCGCGATTGACGATGAGAAGAAGCACGTTGTGATCCAGACCGCGCCGAGTCCGCGCGCGGCGATGGGGGAGGAATTCGGCCTGCCGCCGGGGACTTCGGTGACGCAGGAGATGAACACCGCCATCCGCCGGGCCGGGTTCCACCGTGTCTTCGACACCGACACTACCGCCGACCTGACCATCATCGAGGAGGGCACGGAACTCCTGACTCGGCTCTACCGGGTACTGGTCAAGAAGGAGCCGGACGGCCTGCTGCCTCAGTTTACTTCGTGTTCGCCCGGCTGGGTGAAGTTCATCGAGCATTTCTACCCGGAATGGCTGTCTCACGTCTCGTCCTGCAAGAGCCCGCAGCAGATGTTCGGCGCGCTCATCAAGAGCTACTACGCCCAGAAGCAGAACATCGACCCGGCTGATATCGTCTCGGTTTCGCTGATGCCGTGCTCGGCCAAGAAGTTCGAGGCGAACCGGCCGGAGATGCGTTCCTCCGGGTACAAGGACGTGGACTACGGCCTGACCACGCGCGAAATGGCCCAGATGATAAAGGAGGCGGGCATCGACTTGCCGCACATGCCCAAGTCGCACTTCGACCTGCCGTTCGGCGACGCCTCGGGCGCCGGGCTCATCTTCGGCGCCACCGGCGGCGTGATGGAGGCGGCGCTCCGGACCGTCGTCGAGGTCGTGACCGGCCTCAAGGCCGAGCAGGTCTTTGCCAACGCTAATATCATCCCGGTGCGCGGGTTCGAGGGCATCAGGTACATGGAGATCAAGGTGCCACAGACCGGGGCGATGATCAACCTGTTCAAGCCACTCATCAAGAAGGGCAGGCTGGGCAAGGACTGGACCTGGCTCAAGGGCGCGACGCTCAAAGTCGCGGTGGCGCACGGCACGGCCAACGCCCGCAAAGTGATGGAAGACATCAAGGCGGGGGGCAAGTTCGCGAGTTGCCACTTCATCGAGTTCATGGCCTGTCCGGGCGGATGTCTCGGCGGCGGCGGCCAACCGATTCCCACGTCGCCCGCAATCCGCGCGGCCCGCGCCAAGGCGATATACTCCGAGGATATGGGCCTGCCCATCCGCAAGTCGCACGAGAACCCGCACGTCATCAAGCTCTACGAAGAGTTCCTCACCGACGGGCCGTGCGGCGAGGTGAGCCACAAGTACCTGCACACCCACTACACGCCCCGCGGCGACTACCTCGTCTAGACCGAGCCAAACCACAAAGGCCGGCGGGCAACTGCCCGCCGGCCTTCTCTTTCCCAACCGTCGAAAAGTGGGGACAGTCCCTCGGGGCGCCGACGTCAGACTTGGCGCGGTACAGTCCCCATTTTTCCCGCTTACGGCGCGATGGGTGCAG
>CAZVCQ010000589.1:0-1939 GCA_964626085.1 uncultured bacterium | reverse complement strand
GACTAGCGCTGTCCCGGCGGCGCACCGTGGCCGGTCTGTTGGCGCAGTCATTGAGCTCTGCCGCCATCTTCGGCTCCCTTGCCTTTATCGCGTATCGGGTCTACAAAGGGACCACCACCATCGGCAGTCTGGTGATGTACTACTCCATCTTCCAACTGGCGGTCGGTTCATTCTCAAGCGTGCTCAGCGGAGTGGCCGGACTCTACGAAGATAATCTCTTTCTTTCTAACTTCTACAAGTTCATGGATTTGCAGCCCAGAGTCTTGGCGCCTGCGAACTCGGAGCCGACCCCGACCAGAATCAGCCGGGGCATCGAATTCCACGACGTGCATTTTGCCTACCCGAGCGATTCCCGCAAAGTGCTCGAGGCGGTCAATCTTAGCATCACTCCGGGCCAGGTGATTGCCCTGGTCGGCGCGAACGGCTCAGGCAAGACCACGCTCGTGAAACTTCTCTGCCGCCTGTACGACCCGGACTCAGGCCGGATCACCGTTGACGGCACCGACATCCGCCGCATGGACCCGGTAGAATGGCGACGGAAAGTCAGCGTCATTCTCCAGGACTATGTGCAGTATGGCATGACTGCCTGGGAGAACATCTGGCTGGGCGACGCAGAAGGCGAGCCTGACCGGAGTCGGATCATCCGGGCGGCCGAACTCTCCGGTGCGGACTCGGCAATCCGGAGGCTGCCCCAAGGCTATGACACGCCGCTTGGCTTTCAGTTCAAACGAGGCCGGGAACTGAGCATCGGCGAGTGGCAGAAGGTAGCTCTGGCTCGCGCGTTCCTGCGCGATTCGGAACTCGTCGTGCTGGATGAACCCACCAGTTCGCTCGACCCCCTGGCCGAAGCCGAGGTGTTCGAGCACTTCCGGCGGGTGATTCGGGGGCGAAGCGCGGTGCTGGTAAGCCATCGCTTCTCCACCGTGAAGATGGCCGACTACATCTATGTTCTTGACCACGGACGGGTTGCGGAATCCGGAACCCACGAGGACCTCTTCAACCTCGGCGGTCTCTATACCCGGCTCTATTCAGTCCAGGCTGCCCGGTATCAGGACCAGCCCCGGACCCAGGAACCGGCATGAACGCCAGGAGCGCAAAGGCCGAAGTGGAAAGGTGAAAGGGGGAATGAACAAGTGAAGAGGGGAAAGGGGACGAGGGACGCAAGGCAAAGGGCAAACGCGCTGCGCGCGAGTCTGCAGTTTGTAGGTGTCGGACTCCGCAGCTCTCCATTCTGGTTTCTGGTCTCTGAATTCTGGTCTGTCCGAGCCCGGACCATCTGCGTAACCTGTGAGATCTGTGGATGGTCCTTCGTCCTTCGTTCATCGTTGTCATTCCTGTCTTGGTGTCTTTGTGGTAAGACTCCGCGTCGGGTCTGGAACCTTGGCGAACTTGGCGTTCTTGGCGGTTTTAATCTGCGTAATCTGTGAAATCTGTGGATGTTCCTCCCCGGCGGTTCCCTAACCATGACTGATGGACCGCGTCGGACGGCGGACCCTGAGAGTGGAGGGCCCGTCGCACTCGTTTCGACCAAACCCACCTGGTCGACCGAGCTCCCTTCGATCGAGTCGGTGGTGATTGATGGGCGGCGGCGCATTGTCTATACCGGGCCGAGCATGAATCCGACCCTGCGCGAGCCGGACCTGCTGTGGGTCGAACCGTACGGCAATCGACCGGTCCGAGTTGGTGACGTTGTGTGCTACAGGTCGCCGGAGGAGAACGTCAATATAGTACACCGTGTCGTTTCCGTCGGTCATCGGCTGGACGGAAAACCGAAAGGCGGCATCCGCACGCGGGGGGACAACAATCTGTGGCCCGACACCGGCGTCCTCGCGACCGATGACCTTCTGGGGCGGGTAGTGTCTGCGCTGCTTGGCTCTCGGCCCCCCCCCATCACGTACGCGCCCATCGGCCCTCTTTCCCTACACGACGTGCTCCTCCG
>CAZVCQ010000588.1:0-1957 GCA_964626085.1 uncultured bacterium | reverse complement strand
AGGAGCTCGACGCGGTCGGCGGACAACCGTTCCTGTCCAATCTGCTCGAGGGCGTTCTGACCACCGCCAACTGCGAAGAGCACGCCAAGCTCGTGCTCGAGAAATCGATCCAGCGCCAGCTCATCACCACCGCCACCGAAATCGTCCAGGCCAGCTACGACGAGTCACGCCGCGCCGACGAACTGGTCGAGGAGGCTGAGCAGAAGATATTCGAGATTCAGCAGGCCGGCTCGCGCAAGGAGTTCGCGGAACTCAAGAAACTGCTCAATGTCGAGATGGAGCGGGTCGAGAAGGCAATCGGCGAGAAGAAGATGATAACCGGCATCGAGACCGGCTTCACCGAACTAGACGAGCGGACCAGCGGCCTGCAGCCCGGGGAACTGATAATCATCGCCGGCCGTCCCGGCATGGGCAAGACCGCGCTGGCCCTGAACATCGCCTCCCGCGCCAACACGCGGCAGCCGGTCCCGGTGGCCATGTTCAGTCTCGAAATGTCGGCCGAGGCGCTGACCCAGCGGATGATGTGTTCGGAAGCCGGCCTCAACATGCACGCCCTGCGCCGTGGAATGCTGACCCCACGCCAGCGCACGCGCCTGGCCGCGTCGTTGGGCCACCTGAACGACGCGAGAATCTACATCGATGACTCGTCCGGCCTGACCGCGCTCGACATGCGGGCGCGCGCCCGCCGGCTCCGATCCAAGCAGCCGCTCGGCATGATAATCGTCGACTACCTGCAGCTCATGGAAGCCCACGGCTCCAAGCGCCGCGAGGCCAACCGTCAGCAGGAGATATCGGACATCACCCGCGCGCTCAAGGCCATGGCCAAGGAATTGTACGTCCCGGTCGTCGTTCTCTCCCAGCTCTCCCGCTCACCCGAGCGACGCGAGGACAAGCGGCCGGTGCTGGCCGACCTGCGCGAATCCGGCGCAATCGAGCAGGACGCGGACGTAGTCCTTTTCCTCTACCGCGAAGCCGCGTACAAGCGTCGCGAGGACCTTGACCCGAACACCGAGCGCGACGCCGAACTGACCATCGCCAAACAGCGCAACGGCCCGACCGACACGCTCAAGCTCGTCTTCCTCGCCGAGTGCATGCGCTTTGAGAACCGCGCCGGCCACGAACTCCCTGAGCCGCCGCACCCCTCTGAAGAAGAGGAAATGGAAGACGCCCTGCCGGAATGAGGCCCAACGGCAAAGTGGAAAGTGGAGAGTCCAAAGTCGGAACTTTGCCATTTCCACTTTCTCCTTTCCACTTATTGCTCCCCTCCTCCACTCTGCATTCGGCATTGTCCGTCCCATGAAGTCCTCTGCCTTCGTCTGCCAAAACTGCGGGTTCGAGACCCCGCGCTGGCTCGGCCGGTGCCCGGCCTGCGGCCAGTGGAACACGCTGGTCGAGGAGCAGCGGGTCACGAAGCGCGGCAAGGTCAACGAGCGCGTTCGGATCGCGACGACTGGCGCCCGTCCGGTCAAACTCAGCCAGGTTCAATCGAAGTCGGCAAGACGCAGCTCGACCGGCATCGGTGAGCTTGACCGAGTTCTCGGCGGCGGGCTGGTTCCCGGTTCGCTCCTGCTCATCGGCGGCGAGCCCGGCATCGGCAAGTCAACGCTCACCCTGCAGGTCTGCAACGAGCTTGCCAAGACCGGCACCAAGGTGCTATACGTCACCGGCGAAGAGTCGGCCGAACAGGTGCGCCTCCGCGCCGAGCGGCTGTCGGCCGGCGCGGACTCCATCTACATCCTCTGTGCGATTGACCTCGACGAAATCCTGGCCGCGGCCGAAGAGATCACGCCCGGCCTGCTCGTGGTGGACTCGATCCAGACGATGTTCCGGTCCAGCCTGATGAGCGCCCCGGGCAGTGTCGGCCAGGTCCGCGAATGCACGGCCGAGCTCCTGCGCCTCGCCAAGTCGCGCGGGGTGACCACGTTCATCGTAGGCCACGTCACCAAGTCCGGCGCCG
>CAZVCQ010000587.1:0-1974 GCA_964626085.1 uncultured bacterium | reverse complement strand
GATGCTGCCCCAGTACGACCGTCCGACCGAAGCCCGTTCGAGCTCGGCCGTCATCGGCAGAACCAGGCCGCGCACCGGCGGAGCCGGAGTGAAAATGGAAGTCGCAACCAGGCGCTCGACCTTGGCCGTCTCCGGTAACAGCTCTCCATAGCTGAACGGAAAGAGCCCGCCGGTCCAGAAGAGCATCCTGAGCCTGCCCTCGCCCATCGCCTTGCGCAGGTCGGAGAAGCGCATCGGGCCGGACGGCAGCTCGGTCTCCCGGAATCCGGTGAAGGGCTTGGCGCTTGCCCGGGCTACAAGCTGGCTGGCAAGGCTGTGCAGCGCCGGATGATTTACCCGTCCGGTGTGCATCGCGCTGCCGACAAAACCCGGCACCGACGGCCCGAGCATCGCGGCCGCAGCCTCAAGCTGCTGACGCTCTACACCTGCCAGCCCGGCGAAGCGGTCAACATCCACCCCGGGCACCACCTTTGCATCAAGCAAGGCGGCCATGGCGATGAGTGCAAACGGTTCAGTCCCGGGCTTCACCTGTATGAAAGCATGGGCGAATCCTGCCTGCCGGGTCCGGACCGAATCCACGACCACCATCCGGTTCTTCCGGTCCTTGTAGCGCGCGTCCAGTATCCGCCAGCTCGCCACCGGCGACGTGCTGAACACGTCACCGACGAGCAACATGGCCCTGGCCGACTCAATGTCCGCCAGCGTGGTGTCAGGCACGCCTTCGAGACGGTGGTTGAACGCGTTCTCCGGCTCAATGTGCCCGCAGGCAAGGTTGGGCGTACCCAACTCCTGCGCGAGACCGTGCAGCCGCCGGACCTCGTCCGCGGCGCGGCCCCGGCTGTACACGATGCCCAGTTCCTCCGGCTTCACCTCGGAGAGCCAGAGCCTCACCAGGGCCTCGGCCTCAGCCCAGGTCGTGTCCCGTCCGTCAAGCAACGGCCGGCACAAACGGTCCCGATGGTCAATCACGATGTTCGCGCTGTTGCCGCGCGGGCAGAGCCTGCCCTGGTTCACCTCGGCGTCGGTGAAGTAGTGCATCTTGTGCTCTACGCCGTTGTATTCCACTCCCGAGGTGCAACCGTTGAGACAGAACGGGCAGGTGGTGCACGTCGGTTGCGTCATACGAAGGGGTTCTCGATGTCCTTGATCTGCGCCCAGGTCAGAACCGGGCCGTCCTTGCAGGTCAGGTACGGCCCGAGCCGGCAATGGCGGCACTGCCCGACGCCGCACGACATGTTCGTCTCCATCGACAGGTAGATGTTCTCGCCCTGGAAGCCGGCGTCCAGCAGCCGCTGGTTCACGAACTTCATCATGATCGGCGGGCCGCAGACAACCGCGATGCTCGTCTTCTCGTCGCAGGGGATGTCATCCATCAGGCACGTGACGACTCCGACCTTCTTCATCCACTTCTCGTCGCTGACGTCCACCGAAAGGTCGACGTCGACCTTGGGCAGCTTCTGCCATCCCGGCAGCAGGTGCTTGTAGACGATGTCGTTCGGAGTCCGGGCGCCGTACCGCAGGAAGATGCGCTGGTACTTGTCAATCTCGTGGGTCAGCGCGAGGAACAGCGCCCGCAACGGCGCCAGCCCGACGCCGCCACCGACGATGTAGATATCCTTGCCTTTGAACTTGTCCAGCGGGTAGGGGGTGCCGAAAGGCCCGCGGGCGCCCACGACGTCCCCCGGCTTCAGGTCGAACAGCGCACCGGTTGCCCGGCCCACCTTCATTATCGTCATCTCGAAGGTATCGCGCTTGAAGTGGGAAGACGAGGGCGTGAATGGCGCCTCGCCGAACCCCGGAACGGTCAGTTCCACGAACTGCCCCGCGAAAAATGGTATTTCCTGTTCGGGCTTCAGCACGAACGTGCGGATATTCGGGGTCTCGTCATGGGTCTCCAGGATGGTGGCCGGTATTGCCTGGTAGGGGTTGTTCACAGCTCCGCCAGCACCTTCCTGATGTCAATCTTGCCCATGC
>CAZVCQ010000586.1:0-1982 GCA_964626085.1 uncultured bacterium | reverse complement strand
CACGGTGGCGGTGGAAACGGTCCCGGCCGGGTCGTTCATGGGCAAGGAGGAGGTGCGGGAGTTGTTTGCCGACCTTGCCAGGGTGAAACCGGGGGATGCCGGAATCGAGACCGAGCTCGCCAGGGTCATTGCCTGCAAGGGTGCGGTCAAAGCGGGCCAGCGGCTTACCACACCGGAGATGGAGTCGATCATCAACCGGCTCTTCGCCTGCAAGGAGCCCTACTTCTGCCCGCACGGCCGTCCCGCGATCATCAAGATCACAATTGAGGAACTCGAGCGCAGGTTCGGACGAACCTAGAGATTTCCGATTGACGATTGTCGAGTGTCGAATGGCAGCTGTGGCAGGCCGACCGTGAAATCGGAAATCGTCAATCATCAGTCGCCAATTAGCCGGGTGCTGGTCCTTTGCGGCCCGACCGGTGTCGGGAAGACCGCGGTTGCGGTCGAGCTGGCACGGAAGCACAGGCTGGAAATCATCTCGGCCGATTCGCGGCAGGTCTATTCGTGGCTCGACATCGGCACGGCCAAGCCTTGCCCGGAACTGCGCCGGGAGCTAGGCATTCACATGGTTGATATGGTCGAGCCGAACCGGGTCTACTCGGCGGCTGACTTCGCGCGCGATGCCCTGGCCGTGATGCGACGGCTGAGGAGGGAAGGGAAGCGCTTCATCGTTGCGGGCGGCTCCGGCATGTACCTGAAGGCGGTGTTCGAGCCGTTCTTCGAGGCGCCGAAGCCGGACCCGGCGCTGCGACAGCGGCTGGAGGCCGAGACGTCGCTCGCACTTTACGACCGGCTCAGGCGAGTTGACCCGGAGCGGGCGGACAAGCTGCATCCCAATGACCGGCAGCGGGTGATGCGGGCGCTGGAGGTGTATGAGTCTACCGGCAAGACGATGACCGAAATCGCGAGGAAGGCCAAGGTCGAGGCTGAGGTTGAGTTTGGGCCCGTGTACGCCGTGCTGGCAATGGAGCGGGAGGTGTTGCGCCGGAGGCTTGACGCCCGGTTCGACGCGATGATGGACGCGGGCCTGCTGGATGAGGTCCGGCGGCTGAAGGAGTCGGGTTTTGGCCGGGATACCTACGTGGCCAACGCCTACGGATACGCGGAACTGCTGCGGCACCTGGACGGGGAGTTGACGCTGGAGCAGGCCGTCGCTGAGGCCAAGGCCAAGACACGGGCATATGCCAAGCGTCAACTGACCTGGTTCCGTTCATTGAAGGGCGCACATTGGATTGAGTGTAAGGATCTGGCCGATGCCGTGCTGGGGGTGGAGCCGCTGCTCGGGCAAGTGCTTTCCGGCCTGTAGGCAGACTCGAAATCCGAAGTCCGCGCTGTCCGACAGGGGCCGCCGTGGCCAATTCCGATTGAAGCCCGAATGACCAAATGACGAGTGGGCGGCAGGACGGTGTTGCGTACTGGCAGTCTCTTTGCTTCGTCACTCGAGACTCAGGCTTGATATGAGTTTCGTGTTTCGAGCTTCGGACTTCGCGTGCCTGCCTGATTTGACCACGGACGGCTCTCCGGCTATCATTCACGGCCTGATTCTGAAGGGCCGGGGGAAAGCCCCGCCGGTCGGAGTGGCCGCGGTACTTCTGCTGATTACGCGAGGGCTCGCGGTAGAGAATATCAGGTTGAAGCGTTTGTTTATAGGAGGACTGATCTAGTGCGGACAACTTTCACTTCTGAATCGGTGACCGAAGGCCATCCGGATAAAGTCTGCGACCGGATTTCGGATGCGGTGCTGGACGAAGTCCTGCGCCAGGACCCGCACGGCCGGGTGGCGTGCGAGTCGTTTGTCACAGTCGGCATGGTACTGGTCGGCGGCGAGATCACGACCCACGCCTGGGTCGACCTGCCGAGATTGGTGCGCGCCGTGTTGCGGGACATCGGCTACGTCACGGCCGAGAGCGGCTTGAGTTCCGAAAGCTGCGCGGTGCTGAACGCCATCGGCAAGCAGTCGCCCGACATCAAGCAGGGCGTCG
>CAZVCQ010000585.1:0-1986 GCA_964626085.1 uncultured bacterium | reverse complement strand
CAACTCGTTACGTGCGGATTAGGGTTCTCGGAGGTCGCTTGACAAGTCAGGAAGGCGGCCGATAATCATCCGACCTGGAGGTGCCATGAAGTACGCATTTGTTGTGTTCGCCATCGGCCTGCTGCTGGTCGGCGCAGTATCGGCCGATTCGCTCAACGTCCGGCTCGTCGGGACATGTGATACGCCAGGCTACGCCCGCGCTGTCGCAGTGACAGGGGAGTATGCTCTCGTCGCCGACGACTCGGGTGGTTTGAGGGTCATATCGGTCGCCGACCCGTCGCACCCGGTCGAGGTCGGACACTGCGACCTGCCGGCCTATCCTCAAAATGTGGCAGTGAGGGGTGACTATGTCTTTGTCGCGGACGACACGTGCGGGCTGAGAGTCGTGTCGATAGCCGACCCGTCACACCCGGTCGAGGTCGGATACTACGACACGCCAGGCGAGGCCCTGGATGTGGCAGTGGACGACAGCCATGCCTACATCGTGGACTACCCGAGGTTTCGAGTCCTGTCAATTACCGACCCGGCAAATCCGACTGATGTCGGCAGTTGCCCAATAGGCGAAGCCATCGGCGTGACGGTAGTTGGAGACTACGCCTACGTCTCAGCATGGGCCAACGGGTTGCGGGTAATATCGGTTGCCGACCCTGCAAACCCGCAAGAAGTCGGGCGCCTTCAAATGCCGTCGTGGGCGTGGGGCGTTGACGTCAAGGGTAGCTATGCCTACGTCACCGATTATGGCACAGGTCTTCGGGTCATCTCGGTCTCCGACCCGGCGAATCCGGTAGATGTGGGTGGCTGCGTTCTTCCCCACTGGACACAAAACGTGGCCGTGAACGGAGGGTATGCCTTCGTCGACCAGGATGCGGGAATTGTATCCGTGGTTTCGGTGTCAGACCCAACACAGCCGGCCAAAGTCGGGTACTACGACCTGACGGAGCCAGCCGGGCGACTGAAAGCCGTCGGGGACTATATCTATGTCGCGAACGCGAGCGCCGGGCTGCAGATACTGCAGTTCTACTGGGTGGGAGTAGAGGACAGCCCCAAGCCGCAAGCTCCCGGCCGCAAGCTGGAGCCGACCGTTCTGTCTGCGTCCAGTGTCCAGAGTCTAGGGTCCAAGGTCATCTTTGATGCGATGGGGCGGCGGGTGCTGAACCCGAGTTCAGGAGTCTACTTCGTGAGGGAAGCACAAGCGCAAGCGCAAGCCCAAGCTATCCGCAAGGTCGTCATCCAGAAGTAGCCACAAGCTGCAAGCCACAGGCCTCAAGCTCAGGCCCGAACCCGGACAATCTGCGTCATCTGCGAAATCTGCGGATAGTCCGTTCGGGGACTTGGCGTTCTTGGCGGTTCGCCCTATTCTTTCAGCCCTGACCGCGCCTGGGACTGCATTATCTGCCTCTGCGCGGCGAAGAAGAGGAGAATCAGCGGGATGATGGCGAGCGTGGTAGCTCGTGGCCGTCAGAGGTCTGAGATGGCTTCGTCCAACCGCGTGATGAGAGACGGGATGTCCTCGGTCAGAATCTGCCAGACGATGTCGTAGTCTACCTCGTCGTATCCGTGAATCAGTCGGTTGCGCAGCCCCACTACTCCGAACCACGGAATCTCGGGGTGCGAGTCACGGAAGTCCATCGGGATTCGTCCTGCCGCTTCACCGACTACTTCCAGCAGACGGACCAGAGCAAGGCGCAGCGTGCGGTCTCCGTCGTAGTCCGCACGGGAGCGGTCCGAGACAAGGGCTCCTGCCTCGCGAGCTGCGTCGAGCATGTGCTGGAGCCGGACTCCAAGGTCATGCCGCGACATATAGTGGCTCGGCTTCTTTCAGCACCGATTCCCGGAAGTAGCGGCTGAGGAACCCGGGCGTGTTGAGGTCCACCGGCCGGCCGATGAGGGTGCTCAGTTCCTGTTGCATTGTGAAGAAGGCGAGGCCAGGTACGTGGTCGGGCTCGAACTCGACCAGCACGTCTACGTCGCTCGACGGGCCAAAGT
>CAZVCQ010000584.1:0-1989 GCA_964626085.1 uncultured bacterium | reverse complement strand
GGGCGCGTTGAAGTACAGGTTCTGCAACCCGGCGCCGACAAACACGCAACCCGACCCGGAGCCCGGGCCGCCCGGCGAATAGACCAGCAGCGGCCGGGTGTTGCGGCCGGTCCCGACCGAGGTCGTGTTGATGCGCAGGGTATCGGACCAGTGGCTCGGGTCGCCGCTGTTCGCATAGCGACGGAACACGGAGCGCCAGGTCGGCGATTCCAGGATGTAAGAACCATTGATGTAGGTGTTACCGAGCGAGGTGTAGTTGCGGACGTCCGGGTATTGCTCCAGCGAGTCGCTGTAGTCCGAAATAGACCCCCCGCCCGGCCAGGACCGCCCCCCGTCCGGCGAGCACGCGAAGAGTATGTCCCAGTCGCCGGTACCATTGAAGTCGTGGCTGAACAGGGTCCAGACCGCGGCCGAGGATTCGGGCAGAGTGAACGCGGGCGCGATGACGGGGTCGCGGACACTGAACGTGTCGGGGCGGAGTATCTGAACCTGCCACTGGCCGGGTGCGCCGTACATCGGATTGTAGAACAGCCAGACCTCGCCCTTTGCGTACGCATCCGGACCCTCGAGGGCGTGGTACAGCCACGAGCCGGCACCGAACGAGTAGTGCGGGTGGACGTCGCTGCTGCCGCTATCGGTGATGGCCCAGGTCTTGCCGTAGTCGGTCGAGCGCACGTACTTGGCATTGCGGCCGAGGCGGGTGTCGTTCACCGCGACCGCGTACAGCCAGTAGTCCGAGCCGCTGTAGTCACGGCAGACGGCGAAGTCGGTGGTCGTATCTGGACCCGGATGTACGATGAACTGGTGGCCGCCGGTGCCTTCGAGGCCGGCGCGTAGCAGCCTGAGTTCCTGGTACGGCTCCTCAAGGGTCAGGAACATGTGCAGGAACGCCGAATCGCCTTCGCCCACGCACAGCCCGAGTCGCCTGGTCAGCAACCTGCGCCCGCTGGGCGCGTAGTAGTAACCACAAAGCGGTTGCCAGGTCGAGCCGTGGTCGGTTGAACGGTAGAACCAGTTGGTCGTATCGCTCAGGCGGAAAGCCGCGACGTACATCGTGCCATCCATCATGTAGTCGGCCCCGGTCGCCAGGAACCTGCCGGTGTCGATGACGACGTCCGGCCCCGCGAAAGCGGGTGGGTTCTCTCCGGGCATCACGACGCCGAGTTTCAGTTCGGGCGGCGCCGACGCGGGCTGGCGCGAAAGCAGGATGGCCTGCACCTCTCCCTCCAGCCGCTTCAGTTCGACGCGGTCACCGCGCGCGAGCGCCTCACTTTGCTGGGCGCGGATGGCCAGGATTTGCGGGTCGGTCTCAGGGGAAGAGACGGGCCCGACCGCGGCCGCAGCCGGCGGGACGGGCATCCGGGAAAACTCCTTCGCCGGGACGAGCCCGGCCGCGAGCAGAAGCACGAAAGCCGTCACGAATACCTTCACGTGTACCTCCTCACTCAGGTTGCCGAACAAGGCCGACCTGGCGGAAGAAACCGAGGAAGTCTTCCTCTCCCTGCTCCTCCACCACTCTGCCGTCGACAATTCGATAGATGGTGATGCCGGTCCAAGTCACCCTCTTGCCTGTCGCGGGGACGCCCAGGAGGCTGCCCTTGTGGGTGCCGGAGAAACTCCAGCGGATCGCGACCTTCTCGCCTTCGGCGATCTCTTCCTCGACCCGGAGAGCCGAATCAGGAAAGGCCGACCGGAAACCGGCCAGCACATACCTGAACTCCCTGCTGCCCTGGATGACCTCGGGGATTGTGGGATACCGAACGACGAGCGAAGGGGCCGCAAGCTCGTCGACAATGTCCAGGTTCCCGTCACCCCACACTTGGATGAACCGCCGCGCAATGGCCTTGTTGTCTTCTACTGACATGCTATCTCCTTCCAGCGAACTTTGGTGACGCCGTACTCAACTCAATGTCCGTCAAGGCGGGAATCGGCTCGGACATACTAATCAGAGCAATAAATAGCTTGCATTCCTGCAAGGGTTGTGTATAG
>CAZVCQ010000583.1:0-1990 GCA_964626085.1 uncultured bacterium | reverse complement strand
ATGGGGACTGTCCCCAGTGTCTTTCGCTGATTCCGGTCAGAGTATAGATTTCACCACCGCCAAGTCAAGCCGCCGGGGCCTCACGCGTCTTACATCTCTCATCTTACATCTTACATCTCTTGACGGCCTCGCGTTCCAGGTCGTACAGCCGGAACCGCACGGCCTTGAACTTCCCGGCCAGCTCCGGCTCCGCTACCTTCAACACCTCTTCCAGCACGCGCGCCGACTCCTCGGCCCGCTTGAAGTTGGCCAGCAGCACGTCTTCCAGGCTCTTCCGCTTCGCCCGGTCGAACCGATCGCCGCGCCCGAGGTCGGTTTCGCTCTTCCGGCTCGCTATGACCTCTCTTCGCAAGGCCCGCGCATCGCGGCCTAGCTGGGTCCTGAGCTTCCTGATGCCGGAAAGCAGCCGGCGGTCCTCAAGCCCGAGGCGCACCACGTCCTCGACCACGCGCAAGCCTTCGGTCAGCCGGTTGAGGTTGACGTCGATGATACGGGCAGCACATGAGTCGGTCACGCTGCCAGCTTAGGTCGCGAGCCGCTGCAAGTCAATACAATGAGAGCGGCCCGGCTGAAAGCCGGGCCGCCAAGCTCTGGTAGACCGAAGCTGTCCCGCTACTTCCGGGTGGCCTTCTTCGCAGTCTTCTTCTTCGGTTTCGCCTTGGCCGTCTTCATCGGCACACCGCAGCAGACGAGTTCATGCGTCTCGCAGCCGCACTCGTCGCACACGGTCACCGCGAGTCCGCACAAACCACACACCAGCTTCTCGCCCTTCTTCATACTGCAGCTCCTTCCCCGTCCTCAACTGCAGCAGCAACAGCCGCCGGCTTTGCTTGCCGGAGCATCCTTCGGCTTCATCGGCTTGCCGCAGCAGGTTATGCTGCATTCCTTGCAGGTGCAGTCCTTGGTCACTGTCACTTCCGCCCCACAACTATCACAAATGAACACATCGCCTGTAGAGTTAGCCATACAGGTTAGACTCCATTCCCGGGCCGAAGGGTTTCGCTCCTTACGGAAGGACCGCCCAGAGGTCGAGGCCGATGGTGAAATTCGGTACCGAACCGCCCTTGGAGATGGCGGCCAAAGGCACTGCCACCTTGGGCTTCAGCCAGAGCGGGCCGGCCGGGTTCCACGTGAACCCACCGCCGACCGAATGCTGGCCTGCTCCGCTCAGCGCATTCTTCGCGCCGCTGACGACGTCGTCGGCCTTGAGCGTTCCGGACAGCGTGACAAAGAAGCTGGCCTTCTTGCCGAGTGCGAAATCCGGGAAGACGACGTACTCGAACTGGTTTCCAACCTTGGTGGTGTCGTTGGTCTTGCCGTTAATCCAGTACCCCAGCCGCGCGTGCGCGACCATCGGCCCGATCTTGGCCGTCTGCGCGGAAGCGCCCAAACCAACGTCGAGCGTCCGGTCGCCCAACGACAGAACCAGGTTCTTGGCCGACGTCGGCATCATGATCGCGGCTGCCAGCGTCACCTTCACCGGCAAAATTCCGCCCAGCAGTCCGTAGCGGAGCATCAGTGACGCGTCGCCGAGCCCGAATTGGCTGGCGGAACCTTTGCTCTTGGACACGACCGGCGCGACCGCCAGCACCTCGAGCTTGCTCAGTGGGCAGAGACCCACTATCACGTCGGCGCTCAACGTGCTCGTCTGCAGACTGTCCGGCAGCGCCACGTACTTCCCGGTAGAGTCGTCGTACGTCTGCGTCGTCCGGGAAAAGCCGGACGCCACATAGCCCACGAACTGCAGCGGCTTGATCACCGACGCGCCGCGCGCCAACATATACGTCGCCGTTGCGTTGCCCGCGATTGCGGTCAGTACAACGGCCATGACTACCAACTTCTTCACTGCATCCTCCTTTGGTTCACTGCTACTCCCCCGCCGCCTTCCCTGTGCCAATCTAGCCGAAACCGGCTGCGCGTCAAGCAGGACGAGGGTCCCTAGTCCCGACATAGGAATGTGATTTGGCTTGAAGAAGAGAGGCTGCCTCTC
>CAZVCQ010000582.1:0-1997 GCA_964626085.1 uncultured bacterium | reverse complement strand
CCCGTAGCCGGGCCGCGAAGGCCAAGGTACTCCTGTGCTCGGTGATGATGGGGCTTGGGGCGAGCATTGGATGGAGCCTGCCTGTTGTACCGGACACAATCCTGCTGCCGGATTCGCTGGGGCCGCTGCGGCCGCCGTACCACCTTGCCTTCGGGGGGTCGAGTTGGAACATCTACGTTGCCAGCGAGTCATCGGACATCATCGTTGTAGACGGCAACACCTTCCAGCGCATCAAGCGCATCAATACCGGCACGCCCGTCGGAGGCGCGCTACTGGTTTCTCAGCACAACCGGTTATACTGCTCCTATCCACAGCAGGGGCGCATCGGCGTCATCGACTGCGCTACCAACAGCCTGGTCCGTACGATTCCTGTCGGGACGCGGCCGACGCTGCTCTGCTACAGTTCAGGCAGCGACAAGCTCTATTGCAGCGACACCATCGACTTCTCGGTCTCGGTGATAGACTGCGCTACCAACGCGGTCGTCAAAGTCATTCCTGTCGGTGCAAGCCCGACCGTGATGGCCTACGAGCCGACCACCGACAAGGTGTACGCGGGCACTCGGGATGCTCTCTTGGCGATATCGTGCTCCGCCGACTCCGTAGTTGCCGGCATCGACGAGATCAAGTCAACGACGGACTTGTGTATCCACAAGCGCCGCCAGAAGCTGTACATCACGCGGCGATACATCGACACCGTATATGTTGTTTCCACCCAGATCGACTCCGTGGTTGCCAGGATGTGGTGGGGTGGTGCCGGCATCCTGGCATGTAACGAAGCCACCGACCGCCTGTATGGTGTCTGTGATGAGGAGATCGCTGAGTTCGACTGCGCGGGCGACACGTACATTCGCAGTGGGTACACAACGGGCTATCAAGGCAACGCCATCGCCTGCGATACCGTCCGAAACCGGCTGTTCCATCTTTCTGCCTACAATCTTATCGTACTGGACTGCGTAACCCTGGATGCCGTCGCCAAGATTGCGGTGGAAGGCAACTGGCCCCACGGTTCTGTCCTTGAATTGGACCCGGCCCGATACAGGGTGGTGTATGCCGGCTGGTCCAGTTCGTATGGGCAGGGGGTGCTCACCGTGTTTGACTGCAAGCACGATACTACCTATGCAATCGGGGCCGTTCCCCTCTGCGGCTGGACGCACGCTATGTACCACAACCCCGCGGCCGGCAAGTTGTACGCCAGCGGGGGCCGCAGCCTCGGCGTGATAGATGAGCAAACCAACCGCACGGTCGGCCGGGTGTTCCTGCCTGACGGCAGCGAGGGGATGACGTACAGCCGGACGAGCAACAAGTTCTACTTCCAGCATAGCTATCGCTCCTTCGTCGATAGGAACGACCTTGGCGTGATGGACGGGTCGAATGACAGCCTGCTCGGGGTCATCGGGATCGGGAACGGCTACTCCTCCGCCTTCCCGTGCTGGTGCCCGGACGTGAACAAGATCTACTGCTTCGCCCGAGCGGATCTTCGCTACTACATCGCCGTGGTCGACTGCTATACCGACTCAGTGGTGCGTACGATGGACGTCTACGGCTTCGTCAGATGGTTCGAGTACCTGGGCAATGGTCGCATTCTCTGCAACGCCACGACAAGCCTCATCCTGTTCGACTGCACGACCGACACCATCCTGGTTGACTCGGCCATCACCGAGCCCGCATACAGAGCTGTACACACCGGAGATGGCGAGAAGGTCTACATCATCCGCCCGGGCCGGCTGGATGTCCGGAGTTCGAGCTCGCTTTCCTTGCTCGGAACGATTGCCTGGGCGCCCGGCGGGAGCGGGTCGTTCCTCGTGTACTCGGACACTACCCAGAAACTCTACTGGTTCGTACGTGATGACAGCGTGCTCACGATTGACACCCGCGGTGACACGGTTGTATCTTGCATGGAGACCGGCGTACGGGACGCTTGTCTTGACGGCACTGGCAGGTATTTGGGCTCTTCGCGGATTCGTGTGGGTGATTTGATGGGGTGAATTTGTCCTAAG
>CAZVCQ010000581.1:0-2002 GCA_964626085.1 uncultured bacterium | reverse complement strand
CTGCGGCGGGATTACGAGCGGAGAAACGAGGCCCATGAGCAATAGGCGCATCGTCCCGATTGGCCCCTACCACCCGCTCCAGGAGGAGCCGGAGTTCTTCAAGCTTATCGTCGAGGGTGAGACCGTGGTGGACCTTGAAATCAACCTGGGCTACAACCACCGTGGACACGAATTCGTCTCGCCGGAGCTGACCTATGACCAGATTCCGTTCCTAGTCGAGCGCATATGCGGCATCTGCTCAAACTCACACCCGCTGGCTTGCGTGCTGGCGATCGAGGACATTTGCGGAGTCAAGCCGCCGCCCCGGGCAGACTACATCCGGTCAATCATACAGGAGCTGGAGCGGATTCACTCGCACCTGCTCTGGGTCGGCCTGGCCGGCCACTTCATCGGGTACAACACGGTCTGGATGTGGGCGTGGCGATACCGGGAGCACATCCTGGAGCTGTTCGAGATGATTACCGGCAACCGTAATCACTACGCCATGAATAAGCCCGGCGGCGTCAGGCGCGACATCAAGACCGAGCAGATTCCGCAGATACTCGCGGTCATGGATGTCGTCGACAAGAAGACGATGATGCTGACCAAGGCGGTGCTGGACGACCCGGTGATCAGGTCACGGTTGGTAGGCGTGGGCGTTCTGACGCGCGAGCAGGCCATCGCCTACTCGGTCACGGGCCCGACCGCACGACCTTCGGGTGTCGACATCGACGTCCGCCGCGATGACCCGCACTGCGCCTACGATCGTATCCCCTGGAACGTCGTTGTTTTGAACGAGGGCGACGTCTTCGCCAAGGCCAAGGCGCGGCTGCTTGAGATCTTCGAGTCTACAAGGATAATCCGTGCCTGCCTGAAAGACCTGCCGGGCGGCCCGATCGAGACGAGGATTGATGAGGTCCCGCCGGGCGAAGGCATCGGCCGGACCGAAGCGCCGCGCGGCGAGGTGTTCCACTACATTCGCTCGGACGGGACCAACCGCCCGCTGCGGCACAAGGTCCGCGCGCCCAGCTTCATGAATATCGCGTCGAACGTGGTTGCAGTTAAGGGCGGCTCAATAGCCGACGCGGCCCTGACTCTGGCTGCGGTCGACCCCTGCTACTGCTGCACTGAACGCATGGCTGCCTTCGAGGAAGGCAAACTCAAGTACTCAGGCAAGGACCTGCTCAAGCTGTCCTGGGCGAAGACCGAGCGGGTCAGGGAGCGGATGCCTTGATACTTACTGCCGTCTGGTGTGCGGTTCTGGTTCCGGCCGGACTGGGCGTAGTGCAACTGCTATTCAGGCGCATCGGCGGCGGCTTGAGGGGGGCGATCGCGCTCTTCGGGACTGCGTCGACGCTCGCATCCGTGGTCTGGCTGTGGGTCAGGCAGGGCGGCGCGGTTACACCCTGTGGCATGTCGCCGGACATGATCGCGCCGTTCTTCAGGGTGGACGGCGTCGGTCTACTACTGGCAGCGTTGTTTGGTACGATTTGGCTGCTGGTGGTGTTCTATTCGTTGGGCTACATGCGGGGCCATGAGTATCAGGACGACTATTACGGCTTTCTGCTGTTGATGCTCGGTGCCATGATGGGGTTCTGTTTCTCTTGGAACGTGATTGCGCTATACATCTTCTGGGAGCTGGCTGGCGTGTGCACATGGCGCCTGGTGGCGCACGGCCGGTCCGACCTTGAAGTCGCCACGGCAAACCGGACGCTGCTAATCACCTTCTCCGGCTCGGTTCTCATGCTGGTCGGGTTCGCCATTCTGTTTGTCGAGGGCGGGTCGTTTGACGCGGCGGCGCTCGCCGGGCACGCGGTCAGCCCGTGGGCCGCCGCGCTCATCCTGGTCGGGATGGTCACGAAGTCGGCGAGTCTGCCCCTGTACATCTGGTTGCCGGATGCGCACACGGCCGCACCCTCGCCGGTCAGCGCGTTGCTGTCAGGCATCGTGGCCAAGATCGGCCTGATCGCCTATCTGAGGGTTTTCGTTCAGAGTCACGTCCTGCTGCCGGTGTGGTGGATGT
>CAZVCQ010000580.1:0-2015 GCA_964626085.1 uncultured bacterium | reverse complement strand
CATCACCATCAGTGCGTCATCCTCGGTCCGCTGCTGCAGAACGCGCTTGAACACCTCGTACAGGCTCAGCGTCGGCACGACCAGTTTCTCGGTGGCGGTGATGGCCGGGGCGAAGAACGCGGCATTGGGTCCGTCAGCGAAGTACTCAAGCCACGCGCCGGAATCTACTACGTTCACGGCCGGTCGTCGTCCCGGCTAACGCGCGGGTCGATGCCCTTCAGGAACCCCCGCATCTTCCGAATCGGGCGTACCGGCACAAGCTCGATCCGGTTCTCGTACGCGATCGCCTGCACCTTCTGTCCAGGGCACAGCCCCAGCTTCCGGCGAAGCCGCTTGGGGATAACAACCTGGAACTTCGGCGATATTGTCACTGTTTCCATTGTCACGTCATCGATATAGCTATCGTCATACGATTATCATATCGATAGGGCAGACGTAGTCAAACGTGTTCCCTTGCCCTGATCCCGATGTTGACAGCCACGAAAGCACGAAGGCCACGAAACTGATGGGTGCGAAGCTACATTGCTCCGTTTCATCCTAATTCCGTGTCTTCGTGGCTCTGAATATCGGATTTTTGGTCAGGCTGGCACATGACCCTCGACCATGCGTGTCTGCCAATTCCACCACGCCGGCTCTGTCCGCTCTCCGTCGCTGGCCGCTAGCCGTCAGCCGTCAGCGGTTAGCCGATACGCGGTCATTGTAGAAGGGAGCGTCCGAGAGTCAAACAGAGGAGTCCCACTGTTCCAACGTCCGGTGGTCGAGTGCCGAAGTGCGGACAGCGGCCCCGAGGCCGTGGCGGATACGCAAGCGCTATGACGCCCCGATCAGCACAAAGGGCGCCCAGTAGTATGGGCTGCGGTACTCGGTCTCTCTGAGCATGAATACGCGCGTCTTCTGCAGCGCCTCGGCCGGGGAATCTCCCAGTAACAACAGCTGGTAGAAGTGCCGCATGAACACCGACGTCGACTTGTCGTCAATACTCCACAGTGTCACACACAGCGACCGCGCGCCAGCGGCCAAGAAGGCCCAGTTGAGGCCTATCATGCCATCGCCGGACCATAGGCGCCCCAGGCCGGTGTTGCACGCGGACAGCACCACGAGGTTCGCATTCAATCTCAGCTTGGCAATCTCAAACGCGTGCAGCACGCCGTCTTCGCTGGCGCTGCTCGACGTCACCTCATCCAAGAGCAGCGCACTGTAGTCTGGGTTGTCGTCATCAACCAAGCCGTGGGTAGCGAAGTGGATGTAGTTGTATCCGCCCAGCGCGGCAGCTTTGAGGTTAGTCTCAGAGGCGTCTGCACCGAGCATCAAACGTGACCTGGCACCCTGAGCTTTCGAGGCCCCAGAGAGCACATTGTAGACGTCGGTGGCCTCGCCCTCAGCGCATTGTAGGTCTGCAATACCGTATGACAGGTCAGTAATGCCCCTAGCGGCGACTAGTGAGTCATTCCTTCGCGCAGCTTGGCGGCTGAAGCTCCCCTTGCCCAAGGCGAGGGCAGCAGAACCTCGTACGGGCTTCCTGTTGGTCAGGTGGTAGTAGACTGAGAGCGACGGCGCGTACGTGACCCGGGTCGACTCGCACAGGTACTCTGTGCCACCGGGTCTGCCGGGAGTTCCTAGAGTGTCGGAAACCAACATCTCGAACGGAAGGTAGTAGAGCACCCTGTCCGGGATTATCACCAGTTCCTTGCCCGCGACCCGACCTCCAAGCGGGCCCAGCAGCTGCTGGTATAGCGCGTATGCGTGGGTCCGAAGCATGTGTGCCTCCGCGCCTGCGTTGCCAGGACGGTAGGCTCTATAGAAGCTTCTCAACGTCTTTATTCTGATGGCGAGAGTCTCCTCTGGAGGAATCGGGTAGACCCAGAAGGAGTCCCGTGTGAACGCGTATGCGAAGAAGGACTGGGGAAACAGGTAGAAGCGTACTGCCATCTGGCCGTCGCGAAGGCCAGCTCGCATGACCGTCTTACTAATCAGAGCAATAAATAGCTTGCATTCCTGCAAGGGTTGTGTATAGT
>CAZVCQ010000579.1:0-2028 GCA_964626085.1 uncultured bacterium | reverse complement strand
CTCCTTTCAGCTCTCCTGCCTCCCAAGTGTTGCACTTCACTGTTGAACTCGCGGCAAAGAGTCAAGAAATATGGGAAGTGTCCCTCTTTTCCCCCTGCCGCTGCCCGGCGAATCTGTGAAACGTTTTCCCGCCCTCGATGCCCGAAATGCAGAGGCGGGTTCTCGCCCGCCCCTCCCTGCCTACTGTCTACTGTGTTCTGTCTTCTCTGCCTTCTACCTCGTCACTACCGCCTTCTTCACGTCAGCAAGGCCCGGAGTGTCAAGCCGGATGAAGTACACGCCTCGCGCCACCGCGGCGCCGTTGCGGTCGCTGCTGTTCCAGACCACGGAGTGCGGACCAGCAGTCTGTTGCTCGGCCACGAGTCTCCTGACTTCTCGGCCCATCAGGTCGTAGACCGAGAGGTCCACACGACATGGTGAGGCAACGGAATACCGAACATCGAACCAGCCCGGCATCATCTGAACCTGCAGCCCGGAGGGACGCGGTCCCGACGGCTTGGATTCCGTGACCCCGTACCCGGATTCACTCAGAACGTAGACGTCAAACGTGTCGACCCCAATGACGAATATGCGCTGGCGAACCGGGTCGAGCTGAATATCCTGAATCCCCGCGTTGTTCACCAGCATCTGTTTCACTATGAACGTGTCGGCGTTGCAGTCGAGCACCTTTATGCAACTGGACCAACTGGGTAGAGAGCCGCCGGTCACGAGATAGAGACGGTTGCTCCACGGCACCCAGCGTACGATCCACGCACCCCCTCCTGGACTGTAATCGATCTTTCTCAGAACTGAGTCCGTGGCGCAGTCGACGACCCACAGCGTATCCGGGTTGTAGCCGGCATCGTCATCAGCGAAATAGACTTTGTCGTCCCGCTCGTCAACGGCTGCCTGGCCATGGAGCCCGCCCCAGATTCGCACGGGCACGGTGCCGACCAGTGTATCGCGTTCCGTGTCAATGATGCCTACATTCGCAGGTCCGGGCTCCGCCTGGAAAGGCGCCAGATAGGCCTTGTGGCAGGTGTTGTTGAACAGCAGAGCGTCGGGCTGCATCGCGCTCACACCCCCCACGTTAATCACCTTCAAGACCGAATCGGCCACGTAGTCGTAGACATAGAGCTTCTTGGTGCCCCCCTGCCCCACATAGAGCTTCTGGCCGGCCGAGTCCCACGACGCGTTCGTGCTCAGCCCTCCGAGCGGCACCCGGCGCCGGACCGAGTCGGTGGCGCCGTCAAACGCGTAGAGGGTCTCCACTGCCGCTTTGTACAAACGGTCGACGTCACCCAGATAGACCTGCGAGTATGTGTTGGAGCAGACGTGCAGCCAACGAATACTCGTGTCTGCCACGGCGTCGATGACCAGCGTGCTGTCTCTCGTGCCTCGGCAGCGGGCATAGAGTTTCTCCCTGCGCCAGTTCCAGGCATAGTAGGCTCCGCTATACGTATTGGCCGGCAGGGAGTCCACCACCTGATACGTTGAACAATCAACGACGTAGTATCGATCGGGATGGCTGGCGACGTAGAGCTTGTTGAGCGCTGGCAGGAAGGCTGCAGTACCCAACCCGGACTGTGAGGAACGAGGAAACCTGATGACCGTATCTACTTGCACCTGCGCGAAGAGCGCGATGGGAACGAACAGCAGCAGGACTTTCTTCACCGGCACTCCTATCTCGGAGGGGCGGGAGATCCAGACGGACAGCCAACTCGGTCAGGCATCGCTACTCCGCCCCCTGACATGATCCAGACTCGCACCAATGGCGCCGAGAAGACGACCGCGACGGGACCTAGCCGACCCGCCGTGCCCGGCGTAGACGCTTGATTGTGACCGCTCTCCACCCGTTGTCAAGACAGAGCTCCAACCCCTCACTTTGGTCCATTTGCACAAACCTCTTACGAATGGACCCTCGTGCCTCAGTCGCGACCCGAAATCCCTCCCCGCCGCGCTGCGACGGCGTCCGCAACGCGGGCTGACTTACCCCCACATGCGACTGGTCTGGATGTTTCTTTGCGTGGTGAAGTACGAACGGGCTGG
>CAZVCQ010000578.1:0-2032 GCA_964626085.1 uncultured bacterium | reverse complement strand
GCGTCAGTTCGTGGCCGTGCGTCCCAGACTACCGGTTTCCGGCCGGCCTCCTAGACGTAGATGCCATCGTGTGCTTCGGCGACGCCTTACGGTACGAACCGAACGGAGTGCTTCCGAGCCGAGCGTTGCAGATCGTGCAGAACGCCATTGAGGAAGACGAGACATACGAGATGATGAGACCCGAAACGGACACCCCGGCTGTTGGGCTTGAGTACAATGATGGGTTGCTGGTGGAACTCGTTCCCTGCTATCGCGATATGACAGGCCAGCACAACCGCCCCGGGGGTCCGCCCTGCTACCTAGTAGGCGCGCCAGGTGACACGTGGATTCCGGCCGACTACGATCTTGACGCAGCCTTCATTAGCGGCGTGAATCAGCTTCAAGCGGTGCAGCAGGCTCTGGTGCCATCGATCAAGATGGTCAAGTGCTTCCTTCGTGGCAAGAGTGTTCCTCTCAAGTCGTTTCACACAGAGATACTCTGCGCGTTGCTAATCCCGCCGGCCCTCGTTAGCTGGACCCAGCAGAACCTGAAGTGGGACTACCCACACGTTCTCGCCCAGTTCCTATCCGACGCCCAGAAGCAACTACTTGGCCCCAGCCGTATCCCAAACAGCTTCTCACACCCTGTCGATTCAGGCCTCAACGACTACGAACTGAGGCAAGTCGGTGAGCGGCTATCCAAGATGGGTGCATTGGCTTGGAGAATCTGCAAGGTTCCGGATGGAACGGAAGCCTTGGGACTCTGGCGTGAGTTCTACGGCGATCCGTTTCCAGCAAGCTGAGGTTGCACATGATGGAAGAGAAAGAAGTCAGTCACCTATTAGGTGAATGCCGCACCATGGCAGAGAACTGCCTTTATACGGCACAGGCGCACTACGTCATCGCCCAACGGGAATCGTGGAAGAGGTGGGTGCTGCTCGTGCTTCCGGCCCTCCTGGCAGCCCTCGCAGGTGCGCTGGTTGCGTGCGGATTGCCTCCTTGGATCGGGATTATTGGTGCGGTGCTAGGCGGGTTCTCGGCACTGGCTGCTGCATTGGGTGTCGACAAGGATGCGGTCCTGCATGCTAACGCAGGACATGTACTGACCTCGCTGCGGCATGAGGCCCGACAGCTACACGAGTCCTTTTGGAAAGAGATGACTCACGACGAGCTCTATTCGGAAGTTCGCCGTCTAGCGGACCGCTACTGCAACATACGTCTGGCCCTTCCACCCACGGACAACTCAGCATTCGAAGAGGCGCGTGAGAAGATACACAAGGGGCGATTCAAACCCGACTTCAAGTCCCGACGCAACGAGGGAGGCTGAGTGCGCCTGTTCGAACTGGCCAGTGCCTGCTACTGCTACGGGATTCAGACTGGTTTCGACAGAGGCTACGGCGAGTTCCTTTCTAGGACGCAGCCGAGATTCCGAATTCAAGACAGAGACCATCGCGCAAGTCTACTAAAGTGGCTAAATGCCTGGGGCTGTCGGCAGTTTGCGCGCCGGTACCACGCTGATGCCTCGCGGCAACTGGCTGATTGGGCAGAGCAGTATTCCGCACTTCTGCCCGCGCCTCGACGCGGCCTCTGGGCGCTCTCTGACCAAGACGTCGAGAAGATGGGCGTTCCGTTCAGAGCCCTCTGTCATCTGCGCGCATCCACCAGAAGGCGGAAGAAAGGCGCATCGCCTGTGGAGTTCGGCCCAACCGGCGCGGCCAAGATCCTTTTCGCGCTCCGTGGAGAGGCGCTTCCGCCTTGGGATGATCCCATCCGCCAGGAGCACGATTGGGACGGTTCACCCGATTCCTATCTGGCGTTCCTGAATCAGGTCCGGAAGGAAATCAAGGACCTCGCGATCGAGGCATCGAAGCACGGCATCCCACTTGAGCAGATTCCGGTCAAACTCCAGAGGCCGTTATCGACTGTCGTCAAGTTAGTAGATGAGTACTACTGGATGAAAGCCACCAAAGGGTGGAGGCCCCTCTCAGTCGCTCAGATCAGAGTGGACTGCCCCCGATTTGCTGGACAGTTTCTTAGGCGGCATTTGCTAGCT
>CAZVCQ010000577.1:0-2044 GCA_964626085.1 uncultured bacterium | reverse complement strand
TCTGACCAAGGTACGCGAGATGCTGAGCAAGCCCCGCGGCCTGATTCTGGTCGCAGGTCCGGCTGGCAGCGGCAAGACTACGACCCTGTACGCACTCCTGAGCGAGATCGGCAAGGACGACAAGAAGGTCGTCACGATCGAATACCCGATAGAGTTCAACCTGCCCGGTGTCACCCAGTCGCAGGTGGACACGCGCTCCAGGTATGACTACGTGACCGCCCTGCGCGTGGTCACGCGCCAGGACCCGGACGTGGTCATGGTCGGCGGGCTGGGCGACGTCGAAACCGCCCAGGCTGCCCTGCAGACCGTCCTCGGCGGCCATCTCGTACTGAGTTCGATCCACGCAAACGACGCGGCCGAGGCGATTGCCCGCCTTTTGGGGATGGGAGTCGACCCGCTCCTGCTCGGCAGCGGCCTGGAAGGCGTGATTGAGCAACGCGTGCTCCGCTTGGTCTGCCCGGCGTGCAAACAGAGCGTCGCACCGAGCAAGACGGAAAGCGGGTGGCTGGGACTGAAGCCCGGCCAGAAGCTGGCCAAGGGTCGGGGCTGCAAAGAGTGCAAGGGCACCGGCTACAAGGGCCGCGTCGGGGTCTTCGCCGTGCTGCCGGTGACCGAGGAGCTTCGCGACCTCGTGCTTACGCGCCCGCAGCCGAACGCCCTGCGTCAGCTCTACCGCAAGGCCGAAATAACGGCCCTGTACAAGGGCAGCGCGGACAAAGCCAAAGCCGGGCTAACCACTTTTGAGGAAGTGATGCGGGTGGTTCCGCCGCTCTAGCGGCAGACTTTTTCCAAGGGATGCTGACTGCTGACCACTTCAGCTCCTTGCCGTAGATGCGCCAGACGCTGGGCCAGTAGCCGCGGTTCCTCTTCAGCTTCGGGATCACGGCGCGGGCAGCGGCC
The DNA here is from genome assembly GCA_964626085.1 of uncultured bacterium. Lineage (GTDB taxonomy): Bacteria > Hydrothermota > Tepidihabitantia > Tepidihabitantales > Tepidihabitantaceae > UBA2258. Next base: position 1,144 of record CAZVCQ010000577.1, on the reverse strand, counting down.
GGTCACCGCGGGCGACGGCCTGCAGTTGCTGCGGGTTCAGGCCCTCAAGCCAAGAAGGGGAGTCCGGCACGGCGGAAGTATACAGCAATGAATGCCCAGAATACAGCATTCGAATCACTCCCAATGGGTCGCGTCCTCCTGCGCTTGACATCCATTTCCTGCGCCATAACCTGTCTCCACAACTATGCACTTCGCATCAGCCTCTGATCCAGCTGGTCACCCAAGGATGCAGCTCCGCACGGCCTGGGCGCTGATGGCGGCCTGTCTGTTCCTGACTCCTGTGCCCCGCTCGCCGTCACGATTCGCCCCGCCAGTGCAATGGACAAAGACCTTTGCGGGGTGGGACTATGCAGAAGGCTACTGCGTCCAGCAGACATTCGATGGCGGCTACATTGCAGTCGGCGCAACCAGTTCTCCGGACAGCACCCCGGGGGACGCGGTCCTGCTGGTCAAGCTAGATGCGTCTGGGAATGCCCAGTGGGTGAAGACTTTCAAGGGGGTCGGTGGAATGAGGGGATCGTCGGTCGTTCAGACATCCGACGGCGGGTTCGTCCTGGCCGGGTCCGCAGCCGCGGATGTGTCGGCCGGCCACTGGGATCCATGCATCGTCAAGACCGACGCTTCAGGGAACGAGCTCTGGCAGTCCCGTCTCGCGAACGATGTCTCCGCGAATGCCTGGTCTGTGGTCAGCGTTGACGACACTGCCTATACGGTCGTCGCGAGGGAGAGCTGGGGCGACAGCTCCGTTGTGCTCTGGAGGACCGACGGCAGCGGAAACATCAGATGGCGGCACGGATACAATGTCTCCTACGGCTTCGGGCAAAACGATGAGAAGTTTTCTCTGCGCCGGACCTCGGACGGCGGGTACATCATTGGGACCAGGACGCTGCTGAAGGTTGACTTTCTCGGGGGTCAACCGCAACTCAAGACCTTCAGCAGCATGGTGGCCAACTCAGTCATACAGACATCAGATGGAGGGTACGTTGCGACCGGGACGACGGAGCAAGCATCGGACATCTACCTGTTCAAGACCGATGCGAATCTAAACGTCGTGTGGGGGAAGTTGTACTTGCCGAGCGAATGGAGCCGTGGACAATGGGTCGAACAGACGACGGATGGCGGCTACGTTATCTGCGGGACGACG
>CAZVCQ010000576.1:0-2045 GCA_964626085.1 uncultured bacterium | reverse complement strand
GCCGGTTTCAGGGTACCAGTAACCAGCGTCCAGGTCCAAGCCGGAAGTACCAATCCCTAAGTCCCAATGACCACTCAATTAAGGAAATGATGAAGGACCAACGACCAACGACCAGGAACCAGTGGCGGTCAGCAGATGGCGGTTGGCCGTCGGCCTGCGACGGCAGGAGTGCCGGGGGCCGGAGTCGAACCGGCACGACCCGTATCCGGGTCAAGGGATTTTAAGTCCCTGGCGTCTGCCAATTCCGCCACCCCGGCAGGAACCATCTAGATTTTAGATTGAAGATTGAGGATTGCAAATGCAGACCCAGAGGCACTTGGGATTCCAGTGTAGTGTTTCTAACGCTTCTTTGCATTTGCTGACCTTACTCATGATCTGACCTGCCGACGCGGTCCACGTGGATATCTGCGGGTTCTGGTTGTAGTTGTTCAGTTAACCCGTGATCGATTCGCTCAGCGCCGGCACGTTCTGGTAACCCCTGCGCCGGATGCGCTTCTCGGTCAACACGGCGCTGCGCATACTTGACAGCGGCTGTTGACTCGGTAAATATGTACGGATGACGGGGTATGTGAGAAGCAGGCCCAGCCGAGGGGGGAAGCGGACGCAGGCGGCGAAGGAGGCGCTCAGTTCTGCCGGATGTCCGCAACCGGCATCCGGAGGAAGCCGCCCTGATCGCGCCTGAGGCCCGCAGTTGGGTCCGGTTCCGTCAGGCGCCAGACCGCGAGGGACAGGCGCACGCTCAAATGCTTCGCATATCAGTTCAGTAGGGATAGAAGAGCCGGGCGATGGTGTGTTCGCAAGAAAGCAGGAGGATACGATGAAGAAGTCCGTTCTGTTCATGATCGCGTGTGTGCTGGCCGCGTCAATAGCCCAGGCTGACTGGGTCACAACCACCGTAACGACAGGTACCGCGCCGAATGCGGTGGCGGTGAACCCGGCTACGAACAAAATCTACGTCGCCTGCCAGAACGTTCCCTGCATAACGGTAATCGATGGTTCGACCTTCCTCACGACTCAGGTGGGCACAGAAGCCAACCCCCATGCGGCAGCGGTGAACCCGGTCACCAACAAGATCTACGTCGCCAACCTCGACGCCAACAGCGTGACGGTAGTCGACGGCGCGACCAACCATATAACAGCCCTGTTGAGGGGAATTCCGAGTCCCACTGCGCTGGCGGTGAACCCGGTCACGAACAAGATCTACGTCGCCAATCAACGCAATCTCAGTGTGACGGTAATCGACGGCACGACCAATGACACGACCTTTGTGAGCACAGGAGCGGTGCCCAATGCTGTAGCGGTGAACCCGGTCACCAACAAGATCTACGTCGCGTGCAACACCTCCGGCCGGGCAACGGTAATCGACGGCGTGACCAACGATACGACCGTGGTGAATGCGGACACCGGGTCCTATGCGGTGGCGGTGAACGTGCTCACGAACAAGATCTACCTCGTGAATTGGAAGCCTAGCATGTCGGGCCCTCGCATCGGCAGCGTGACGGTGATCGACGGCGCGACCAACACCACGGCTACGGTGACAACCGGCTTGAATCCCTGTGCGGTGGCGGTGAACCCGCTCACGAACAAGATCTACGTCGCGAACTACGCCGGCCACAGCGTGACGGTGATCGACGGCGCGACCAACGCCACGACCACCGTGTCCGTAGGTACGGAGCCATGGGGCGTGGCAGTGAACCCGGTCACAAACAAGGTCTACGTCGCCAGCCAGGGCAGTACCGACGTGACAGTGATCGACGGCGCAACCGACACCACGACCACGGTGCCCGCAGGCAGTACCCCCTCTGGCGTGGCGGTGAACCCGGTCACGAACAAGATTTACACCGCGAATCGCAGCAGTAACAACGTCACGGTGATTGATGGCGGGATCAACGATACGGTTCTGGTGGCCGCAGACTCCGTGCCCAGGGGCGTGGCGGTGAACCCGGTCACGAACAGGACATACGTGGCGAACAGCGGCACCGACGACGTGACGGTAATCGACGGGGCCACGAACGATACGACCCTGGTGGCAGTAGGGCGCTCGC
>CAZVCQ010000575.1:0-2052 GCA_964626085.1 uncultured bacterium | reverse complement strand
CGGGTGATACTCGGATTCTAGTGGTGAATCTGGCGTATTATCTTGAGGTCTAATGACTTGGCTGTTCTACAAGTGACGATTTGGCGCTAACTAATGGAGGCTGGATATGGCTGACCCAACGAAGAGAATTGAGGCGTGGAAGGTAAAGACCACGCCGGAGAGAACCAAGCAGGTGCTGGAAGCCCGGCACGAAGCGATGCAGCAGAGGTACGAGGCAGTGATGACTCTACTGTGCGCCATGGAGACGCAGGTGAAGACGGTCCTCAATGCACGAGGCGTTCACACCAGCCTGTACGTGCCCTATCTCAACTTTGGCCGCCAGCTCTGGAAGCTATCCCGGCAGCAGGAGATCTCGGGTGAGAGCTTCGCGATGGCCGCCAAGGTGTTGCTCGACAAGTGGGAAGCGCGAGGTCTGAACCCGACCGTGCTCGCGGCAATCCGGACCGAGGTCTTCGACATCGGAGAACCGAAACTGTAGGCCTGCTACGCCTTGCCGCGATGCTTCGGGGTGTTCGTCCGAGTCGGGCTAGTGCAGAAGCCGGATGAACTCTTCCGGAGTCAGGCCGGCCTGTCGGATGATCTGGCGCAGCGTGCCCTTGCGCAGGTCCTTCGCGTGCCAGGGAACCGTGACGCCGACGCTGCCCTTGACGTAGATGCGGTGGCCGCCGCGCTGGCGGACGTATTCGAATCCCGCTCTGAGCAGCACAGCCGCCGCCTCGCGCGGCCTCACGCCGGGCAGCTTTGTCATCGGGACTTCAGGCTGTGACGCGAACCGGTGCGACGATGAACCCGGTGCCGCCCTCGTCCACCGGGGCGTGCCGACTCTTCATAACATCGAGGTACAGGACGGCGGCCTGGCGGATGTTCGCCGCAGCCTGCTCAAACGTGTCTCCCTCCGAGATGCACCCGGGCAGGGCCGGAATGTAGACCGTGTATCCGCCAAGTTCTTCGTCAGGCTCAAACACGGCCGTGTACTCGCGATACGCGTGTCGCAACTGCTTCTTCATTTCAATCGATTGTAGCCCACGGCCCTGGTAGTGTCAAACCGGGGCGGCCCAAAGGCCGCCCCGGCCTGTCTACTGCCTACTGTATCCTGTCTTCTTGGTGCCCTACCTCGTCACCACGACCTTGCGGATTGCTTGGGCTTGTGCTTGCGCTTGGGCTTCTATCACAAAGTACACGCCGGGCGCCAGCGCACGCACGTCATTCGAGCCCGGCTTCAGGTCGAGCACCTTGCGGCCGGAGATGTCGAGGAGCGCTGCCCGGTCTCCGGTCCCCGGTCTTCGGTCGCCCGGCAGGAACAGCACCCCGCGGACGACGGTCGGCTCCAGCTTGGAGCTTGGGGCTCGCGGCTTGTGGCCTTCCTCGACCCCGCCGGCGAATCCGACCCGGTAAACCGGGTACACCTCGAGGTTACCCGCAAACGGCGTGCCGAGCCCGAGGTTGTTGGTCACCGCGGCCTCGTCCTCCAGCGGCACGCAGCAGACGAAGTTCTCACCCGGAAGCAGCGAGTCCGTGCCCCAGCTGTAGGTCCACGTGATGGAATCGGTCCCCGCACCGGAGGTCACGGTCGCCCAATCCCAGGCCTGCTGCGCAGTGCTCAGGTGGTTACCAACACCCATCATCCCTGTGCTGTTGGGCGACGAGCGGTTCACGCCTTTACCGGTCAGGACGGGGCGCGCAAGCGAGGTCGTGTCGCCCGGTAGCCGGTCAAATGCGGCGTGCACTTTCGTATCTCTGACCGGCGCATTCGTTATCGCCGTAACGTCGCCTTCGGCACCGTGGTTCACGACGTAGATTCTGTTGCTGACCGGGTTCACTGATACAGCGCAGGGGTACCTTCCTGTGGCCACGGTGGTGGTGGCGTTGGTCGCGCCGTCGATGACCGTCACATCATTGCTGTTGTAGTTCGCGATGTATATCTTATTGGTAAGCGGGTTCACTGCCACGGCAATGGGCCGCGCGCCTGCGGCGGCCGCTGCTGTATCATTGGTCGCGCCGTCGATGACCGTCACGCTGTTGCTGCTTCCGTTCGCGACGTAGATCTTGTTG